>NZ_JBDJMU010000027.1:0-36997 GCF_039674105.1 Luteimonas sp. TWI596 | reverse complement strand
ATCCGGCGCCCGCACAACCTGCCGCAACTGGGCCTTATCGAGCGCCTTGACCGTGTGCCAACCCAGTTGGAAAAAGCGGGCAACAGCCAGGATGTTGCTGGATTCAAGCAGCTGGCTGACCGCCTCGGCCAACCGGTTGGTCACCCGCTGGTAGCGCCCCAGCCAGCTCAACTTTTCAGTCGCGGACCGCCGCACTGGTCGCACCAGACGCGCCGGCGCGGCACCAACAATCGCACTTGAAGTGCCATCAGCGGTAGGTCACGCACCCGCCGCGCAGTCGTCTCAAGCACCTGCCGGCACCGACTGCCGCAGTGCTGGCAGTACATCATGCGGGCGCTGGGCTTGAGGTAGATCGTCACGGTCCGGCTGCCGCCCTCGGGCCATGCGATGCGCTCCACCCGATAGCCTTCCCACCCGCCCAGCCTCTCGATCATCTTGCGGTCGAACATCCCCTCACCCTTGCGCCCTGGAATCAGGCCTCAAGCGTAACGGTGGCTGGCAAGGGACTCCCCGCTAATCTGCGAAGAACCTTTTTTTTGGTTCTTCGCCGGCGCCGGTCGATTCTGCGTCTTCCCGCAAAACTAAAACCGGGGGCAGAGTGCAATTTCTCAAGACGAAATTGCACTCTGCCCCCGGTTTGTTGCGGGGGAGAGCGGCGTCCGGCTGGTAGGCTGCTGCCCATCCGAAGTGGAACGCCCATTCCGGCGTCCTGTTTCGCACCGACGGCCGCTGTCATGATGGCGGGATGACCGACGATCCACGTACAGCGCTTGATGCGCATGTCGCCCGCCTGTTGGCCCGCCTGCCCGACGATGTGCACGCCGCCCCCGCGGCGATGGCGCGGCTGCATCCGGTCGCGGTCGCCAGCGACGTCGCGATCGACGTGCTGCAGCGCCAGCCCGACCTGCTCGCAGAGCTGCTGGCCGACGACGGCGATACGCCGCCCGCACCGCCGCAGTTGGACGCCGGCAATCGCAGCGACTGGCCGATGCTGCTGCGGCGCTATCGCCTGGCCTGTTCGACCCGGCTGATCTGGCGCGACGTGCATGGGCTGGACGATGTCGAAACGACGCTCGCCGGCAGCACCCAGTTGGCCGAGACCTGCCTGCAGGTCGCACTTGACGCCCTCGAACAGGCTTTCGCCGATCGCCACGGCGTCGTGCGCGACGGCGAGGGCCGCGCGGTGCGGTTGGTCGTGTTCGGGCTCGGCAAGCTCGGCGGTGGCGAACTGAACTTCAGTTCCGATATCGATCTGGTCTACGGCTTCGAAGCGGCCGGCGAGAGCGACGGCGCGCGGCCGTTGGCGGCCGAGGACTACTTCACCCGGCTGGGCCAGCAACTGGCGCGGCTGCTCGACGAGATCACCGGCGACGGCTTCTGCCATCGCGTCGACCTGCGCCTGCGGCCGTTCGGCAACGCCGGCCGGATCGCGTTGAGCTTTGCGGCGATGGAGCAGTACTTCCAGCGCGAGGGACGCGATTGGGAGCGCTATGCCTGGCAAAAAGCACGGCCCGTGGCCGGCGACCTCGCCGCAGGCGCGCGTTTCCTCGACCTGCTGCGCCCGTTCGTCTACCGCCGTTATCTCGACTTCGGCGCGCTCGACGGCCTGCGGCAGATGAAGGACATGATCGCGGCCGAAGTCGCGCGCCGGGAGCTGGCCGACGACATCAAGCGCGGCGATGGCGGCATCCGCGAAGTCGAGTTCCTGGCCCAGGCGCTGCAGCTGATCCGGGGCGGGCGCGAACCGGCGCTGCGCGAGCGACGGCTGCTGCCGGCACTGCGCGCGCTGCATGCGGCAGGGCAACTGGCCGACGAGGCGCTGGCGCGGCTGCAGGCGGCCTACCTGTTCCTGCGCCGCGTCGAGAACCGGCTGCAGATGCTGCGCGATGCGCAAACCCATCTGCTGCCGGCCGATCCGCTCGACCGGCTGCGGATCGCGTCCGGTCTGGGGTACGCCCATTGGGCGGCGCTTGAGACCGAGCTGCGGCGCGAGCGCGGCCACGTTGCGCACGAGTTCGATGCGCTGCTGGCGGTCCGCAGCCAGCAGCGCAGCGTCGACACCGACAGCGATCTGGCGACCTGGTGGCGCGCGCTGCCCGACGGCGGCGATGCGCAGACACTGGCCGAGGCCGGATTTGCCGATGCGCGCGAGGTCGCCGAGGCACTGCGCGACTTCGCGCGCTCGCCGAGCGTGCGCGATCTGTCGGACAATGCCCGCGCGCGGCTCGACCGGCTGATGCCGGTGCTGCTGCAAGCCTCTGCGCCGGCGGATCGGCCGCTGCAGGCGGTGCGCCGCCTGCTGGCGCTGCTGCACAACATCCTGCGGCGTGCGAGCTACCTGGCCTTGCTCGACGAGCAACCGGCTGCGCTGGCGCGGCTGGTGGAGGCGGTGACCCGTAGCGCCTTCCTCGCCGAGCGCCTCGCCGCGCATCCCCTGCTACTCGACGAACTGCTCGACGCCCGGGTCGAAGGGCCATTGCCCGAGCGCGATGGTTTGGCGACCGAGTGCAGCCGTGCGCTGCAGCAGCGCGATCTGGAAGCGGCGCTGCTCGCGCTCAACGAGATCCGCCAGCAATTGAGCTTCCGGATCGCACTGGCCACGCTTGACCGCCGGCTCGATCCGCCGACGGCGACCCGGCAACTGGCCTGGCTGGCCGACGCGGTGGTCGAGGTGGTGCTCGCACTGGCGATGCGCGAACTCGAGCGCGCCCATGGCCGGTTGCCCGATGCCCGTTTCGTGGTGGTCGGCTACGGTAGCCTGGGCGGCGAGGAACTGGGCTTCGGGTCGGACCTCGACCTGGTCTTCCTCTACGACGCGCCCGCCGATGCCCAGTCCGACGGCGCGCGGCCGCTCGATGCCCAGCGTTGGGCGGCGCGTCTTGCGCAGAAGATCGTCGCCCTGCTGGGGACGGTCACCGGCGGCGGCCGGCTCTACGACGTCGACGTGCGTCTGCGCCCGGACGGCGGCAAGGGGCTGCTGGTGTCGTCGCTGGCCAGCTACGCGGAGTACCAGCGCGAGCGCGCATGGACCTGGGAACACCAGGCGCTGGTGCGCGCGCGCGTGGTCGCGGGCGATGCGCCGATGCGCGAGGCGTTCGAATCCGTCCGCAGCGACACACTGGCCCGGCCTCGTGACCCGGCGGCGCTGCGCGAGGAGATCGCCGCGATGCGCCGACGCATGCGCGGCGAACTCGACCGTTCGACGGCCGACCGATTCGACCTCAAGCAGGGCGAGGGTGGGCTGGTGGATCTGGAGTTCCTGGCCCAGTCGCTGGTGCTGCAGGCGGCGGCGACGCACCCCGGACTGCTCGCGCCCAGGGCCACGCCGGCGTTGCTCGAGGCCGCGGCCACGGCGGGTCTGTTGCCGGCCGCCCAGTGTCAGGCGCTCCGCCAGGGCCATGCCTGCCTGTTGGAGGCGGCCTTGACCTGCATGCTCGACCGCCGGCCGCGCATCGCACCGCTCTCGCCGGCGCTGGCGTCGGCGCGGGAGACAATTGCAGGCATCGCCGGCTGGGCCTGATCTTCATCGTGGATTCGCCCGCCTAGGTGCAGGATCGAGTTCCTGAGACGGCTGGCAGCAGTGCCGCGGGCTGTCTCGCTTCTGTGAATGATCCCTGTCCAGGAAGTGCTGGACGTTCCGTAAACGGAACGCTCGGGAACTTCCAGCGGCCTTAGCAGTCATATCTGGAGACTGCTACCATCCCTTTCATGAGCACGCAGACCATGACCCACGCCCTGGTTGCCAACAGCCTGCCGATCCCCAGCCCGCTCGGTTCGCTCGATGCCTATATCGGCGCCGTGCACCAGATTCCGGTGCTGACGGTCGAAGAGGAGCAGGCGCTGGCGCAGAGGTATCGCGATCACGACGATCTCGATGCCGCGCGCGAGCTGGTCCATTCGCATCTGCGCTTCGTCGTCCATGTGGCCCGCGGTTACAACGGCTACGGGTTGCCGCTGGGCGATCTGATCCAGGAGGGCAATATCGGCCTGATGAAGGCCGTCAAGCGCTTCGATCCGGACGTCGGTGTGCGCCTGGTGAGCTTCGCCGTGCATTGGATCCGTGCCGAGATGCACGAGTTCATCCTCAAGAACTGGCGGATCGTGAAGGTCGCCACGACCAAGGCGCAGCGCAAGCTGTTCTTCAATCTGCGCAAGAGCAAGACCCGCCTGGGCTGGCTCAACGCCGAGGAAGTGCGCACCGTCGCCGCCGACCTCAACGTCTCGGAGCGCGAAGTGCTGGAGATGGAGTCGCGTCTGTCGGGCCGCGACATCGGGTTCGATGCGCCCGCGGGCGAGGACGACGACAATGCGCCGCCGGCGCCGGTCGCCTACCTCGTCGCACAGGACGAAGATCCGGCACAGGCGTACGAGCGCAGCGACAGCGAGGCCGACCAGCTCGAACTGCTGCGCGAAGGCATGGCCAAGCTCGACGCCCGCTCGCGCGACATCATCCGTCGCCGCTGGCTCGACGACGAGCACAAGGTGACGCTGCAGGAGCTGGCCGACGAGTACGGCGTGTCCGCCGAGCGGATCCGCCAGGTCGAGGCCAATGCGCTGAAGAAGATGAAGGCGTTGTTCGCGGCCTGAGTCCTGTTCGCCAATGCTGGACCCCGGACGGCCCGCGCAAGCGGGCCGTTTCTGTATGCGCGTTCGCATGCTCTGCAACGCAGGGCCACAAACCCGCCCCCACCCTTCTGAATGCGCAGTGCTTTTTAACCCGACCGTTCGTCGGAAAGTCAATAGATCAGCAGGTCTTTTTGTTGCATTTCTGTTAATTATTAGACTAGCTTCTGCCTTGGTTTTGTTTTTGTTCATGAATGCGCGCAGGCCATGCCGGCGCATCAACCTGAGGAGAAGCAATGAACAAGTGCCACAATCGCGCCAAACCGGTGTTTCGACGTGCCGCATTGAGCATCGCGCTGCTGACCTGTATCGGGGTGGCGACGGCGCAAAGTACTTCGGGAGACATCCTGGGCAGCAATGGTGGCGATCCGGGGAGCCGCGTCCAGGTTCGGAGTCTTGCTTCGGGCGCGACCCGAGAGGCGGTGGTCGGCAATGACGGCCGGTTCCGCATTTCGGCGCTGCCTCCCGGGCAGTATGAGCTGACGGTGTCTGGCAGGACCACTCGGGTCACGGTCATTGCTGGTCAAGCGGTCACGACCTCCCTGGCCGCGGACGCGACCAGCCTGGACACGGTCCGCGTGCGTGGACTGGGGGGCGTCAACAACATCGACCTGACCAGCATCGAAACCCGAACCACATTTACCGCCGAACAGCTCAATACCTTGCCCGTCGCGCGCAACGTCACCGCCGTGTCCTTGCTGACCCCTGGCACCGCGTCGAGCAGCGAGTACTTCGGTAATGCATCTTTTGGTGGTGCTTCAGCAGCCGAGAACAGCTACTACATCAACGGATTCAACGTCACTAACCTGTACGACAACCTTTCGTTCACAGAGGTGCCTTACCAGGCCATCGAGCAGTTGGATGTGCAGACCGGTGGTTACGGTGCCCGATACGGCTTCTCCACTGGCGGCGTGACGAGCGTGGTGGTCAAGCGCGGCAGCAACGAACTCAAGGGAGGGGTGAGTTACACGTTCGCCCCCAACTCGTTGCGGGAGCAGCCTGACCCGGTCACTCTCAAGGACGGCACGATCTGGCGCTCTTATGATCGCAATGAGTCCTCCTCCGACAATCTGAGCTTCTGGACCAGTGGCGCGCTGGTTGAAGACCGGCTGTTCTTCTTTGCGCTAGGGTCATTCAGCAACTGGGATGCGGCCTCCTATGGCGTGCGCGGTAGCGGCTATTCGTCCTCGCCGACCGGCGCCTACACCAGCGCGCTCGGCACGACCGCATACGACTACAAGTCCGAGCAGCCGTACTGGATGGTCAAGTTGGACTGGTACCTCAACGACAACAATCATCTCGAGTACACCGGCTTCGACAATACCCGCAAGCAGACTTACACCAACTACATCGCTGCTTTTGACAGCGCCGCGGCAAATGCGCAGGCGAGCAAGACCGATTACACCGGCAAGGAATTCAGGGAGAACGGTGGCGATACCCACATTCTGAAGTGGACCAGCTACCTGAACGACGATCTCACGCTGTCGCTGCAGTACGGGCGAATGCAGAACACGAATTCCAACTACACCGTCAATGCCGATGGTGTGGAGAACAAGTACTACGGCGATGTCGAGAGCTCGCCGCCTTGCCCCTATGTGCTGGATTATCGACCCGACAGCCCGCGCTTCGGCCAAAACATCGGCTGCGCCACGGTGAGCAGCGTCGATGTATTCAACGGTTCCAATGAGCGTAACGCTGGTCGCATCGATCTCGAATGGCGACTGGGGGATCACCGGTTCTCGTTCGGCTACAGCGACGAGCGCTGGAAGTCCTTTCAGGGCACGATCCAGGACCTCCAGTACATCACCACGTCCGATTACTGGCTTGATGCCGACGAGTCTGTCGATATCGTCGATCGCATCAAGTATGCGACCGGCGGTAGTGTCGAAATCGACCAGAAGTCCTGGTACGTCGAGGACAACTGGAACATCACCGACAACTTCATGTTGTATCTGGGCGTGCGCAACGACTCGTTCGAGAACAAGAACAGCACAGGCGTGACGTTCGTCAAGCAGGACAACATCTGGCAGCCTCGTGTGGGCTTCACCTGGGATGTGACCGGCAACGGCGATAGCAAGCTCTACGCTTCAGTGGGCCGCTACTCGCTTCCGATCGCCGCCAATGTGGCGCTTCGTGCGGCATCTGCCTCGTACTACGTGGAGAACTTCTATACCTACTCCGGCGGCCTGGATCCGGTCACTGGCACCCCGGTCAACATTACCGGACCCTATGATGGTGGCTCTCAGGATCGGATCTACAACGGCGAGGACGGGAGCGTGCCCGATCCGCGCGCGGTCGCATCGCGCGATCTCGATCCCTACACCCAGGACGAGGCCATCCTCGGCTACCAGCACCGGCTTGTGTCCGACAACGCCTTCCTTGACGGCTGGACGCTGGGAGTGAAAGGCACCTATCGCCGTGTCGACACCGCGATCGACGACACTTGCGATGCGCGTGCCCTCTACCGGGCCGGCATCGAGGCAGGTTACGACCTTTCGAACTGGGCGGACGAGTGGACGGTGCCGGGTGGCATCCCGGGCTGCTACCTCTACAACCCGGGCAAGGATCTGACCATCACCACCGACATCAACGTCGATGGCAATCCGGTCACACTGACCGTTCCTGCCGACGCCCTCGGCCCGGAGGCCAAGCGCAACTACAAGGCCGTCACGCTGAGCGCGGACAAGGCGACCGAGAACTGGTACCTGAGCGGTTCGTACACATGGTCCAAGCTGACGGGCAATCTCGAGGGCCTGGTCAAGAGCACCAATGGCCAGGACGACACCGGCACCACGTCTGACTTCGATTTCTCGGAGATCATGATTGGCGCCGATGGTTATCTGTTCAACGATCATCGCCACAGCCTGAAGATCTTCGGCAGTTACGCGCTGAGCGAGCAATGGGAGATCGGCTTCAACCTGCTGGCGCAGTCCGGCTCGCCCATCTCCTGCCTTGGCGGTGGTTACGGCAGCTTCGGCACCCAGTATGGCTATACCGGCGTATTCCACGTATGTGATACCGGCGACATCACCACGGGCTCCAACATCGATCGAGCTGAGGACGATGTGGTCAGTCCTGTTGGCTCTGCCGGCCGGACGCCATGGATCATCACGCTCAGCCCGAGCTTGGTCTACAAGCCCAGCTGGCTCGAGGGGTTGCGGGTGAATGTCGACGTGATCAACGCCTTCAACAACATCAAGCCCGTCCAGGTGTACGAGACCAACTTCGCTTATAACGGCCCCAGCGGCTATCGCAATTACTACAACTACGGTCAGGCGAAGTACTTCTCCGATCCTCGCTACGTCCGGTTCCAGATTCAATACGACTTCTAGTATTGCGGTTCGACCGGCATCGCCGGCTTGCGGTCTCGGCCCGCCTCGTTACGAGGCGGGCCTTTTCATGTACGTATACAGCGGTCCTCAGTGCGCGGCGTCTCGAGTGGCAGCACAAGGAATCCGGCGACGGCACTGGGCGTCACGATCGCGACTTGGACATCACCACTTGAACAGCACCAGGCTCAACGCCAGTGCGGCCATGCCGGCGACCAGGCCGTAGACGGTTTCGTGGCCCTTGGCGTAGCGCTTGGCGGCGGGCAGCAATTCGTCGAGTGCGAGGAAGACCATGACGCCGGCAATGAGCCCGAAGACGGCGCCGAACACCGGTTCGGACAGGAACGGGCGCAGCAGCGCGTATCCGATCAGTGCGCCCAGCGGCTCGGCCAGGCCCGACAGCAGGCAGGCCAGGAAGGCGTAGGTCTTGTTGCTGGTGGCGAAGTACACCGGGACCGCGATCGCGATGCCCTCGGGGATGTTGTGGATTGCGATGGCGAACGCCAACGGCAGGCCGACGCCTGGGTTCTCGATCGTGGCGAAGAACGTCGCCAGGCCTTCCGGGAAGTTGTGCGCGGTGATCGCGACCGCCGTCAGCAGACCGACGCGTTTGACGTAGCTGGCGTTGTGCTCGCGGAAGTACGGGTCGTCGACCTCCAGCCGCTCGTGCGGGTTGGGCACCAGGCGGTCGATGGTGACGATGAACAGCACGCCGCCCAGAAACGCCAGCGTGCCCCAGGTGAAGCCGAGCTGCTCGCCGTAGGCGTCCGTGAAGGCGAGAATCGACTTGTCGAGGATCTCGGTCAGCGACACGTACACCATCGCGCCAGCCGCGAATGCGAGCCCGAACGCGAGCAGGCGTGCGTTGGGCTGCTTGGCGAAGATCACCAGCAGGCTGCCCAGGCCTGTGGCCAGGCCGGCCGCGGTCGTGACCGCGAGCGCGATCAAGAAGTTGTGCGTGGAGATATCGAGCATCGTCAGTGCATCAGATCGGGGGAGGCTCAGTCCGGCGCGGCGTCGGGCGCCGGCGGGTGAGCAGCCATGCTATCGGAAGCCTGCAGCGATCGGTCGCGAACCGCTGCATCGGGCCCGACCTCGGGCGCGGGCCCGAAGATGATCCGCGCCGCGCGCCGGTGGGTCCAGTACGCGAGCGTCCAGTTGAGCAGCACCACGACGCGGTTGCGGAAGCCGATCAGGAAGAACACGTGGGCGACCAGCCAGAACCACCACGCAGGCGCGCCCGAGAGTTTGATGCGCCCCAGATGCGCGACGCCGGCCATGCGGCCGATCGTGGCGAGGTTGCCGTAGTCGCGGTAGACGAACGGCGTCCTGGGCTGGCCGCGCAGGTCGGCGAGCAGGTTGGCGGCCGCGTGCTCGCCCATCTGCTTGGCGGCGGGGGCCACGCCCGGGACCGGGCGCCCGCCGCTCTCGACCGCGACCATGTCGCCGATGGCGTAGATCTCGGGATGGCCGGGCACGGTGAGGTCGGTGGCCACCTGCACACGGCCGGCGCGATCGCGCGGCACATCGAGCAGCGCGCCCAGCGGCGAGGCCGCGACGCCGGCAGCCCAGATCACGGTTCGGGCGGCGATGCGACGCTCGCCGATCCGGTAGCCGTCGGCATCGATCTGGGCGACCGGTTCGCCGGTGAGCACCTCCACGCCGAGCTTTTCCAGCTGGCGGCGCGCCTTGGCCGAGAGGTCCTCGGGGAACGAGGCGAGCACGCGCGGGCCGGCTTCGATCAGCCGGACCTTGGCCAGCGCCGGGTCGATATGCCGGAACTCGCTGCGCAGGGTGTGGCGCGCGATCTCGGCCAGCGTCCCGGCCAGCTCGACACCGGTCGGACCGCCGCCGACGATCGCGAAGCTCAGCCACGCGGCGCGGGCCTCGGGATCAGTCTCGGCCTCGGCGCGCTCGAAGGCGAGCAGCATGCGGCGGCGCAGGTGCAGCGCATCGTCGAGCGTC
Source organism: Luteimonas sp. TWI596 (assembly GCF_039674105.1). Taxonomy (NCBI): domain Bacteria; kingdom Pseudomonadati; phylum Pseudomonadota; class Gammaproteobacteria; order Lysobacterales; family Lysobacteraceae; genus Luteimonas; species Luteimonas sp. TWI596. Next base: position 27,080 of record NZ_JBDJMU010000027.1, on the reverse strand, counting down.
TTCAGTCCCGGCGCGTGCGGTGCCCAGCGGTCGTTGCCGAAATAGGCGTGGGTGGCGCCGGCGGCGAGCACCAGGCGGTCGTAGCCCAAGGTCATGCCGCCATCGAGGGTGAGCGTGCGAGTCTCGGGCTCGATGCCCTCGACCTCGGCCATGCGCACCTCGACATTGCGCTGGCGTCGCAGGATGTGACGCAACGGCGCGGCGATGTCCGGCGCCGACAGGCCGGCTGTGGCGACCTGGTAAAGCAGCGGCTGGAACAGGTGATGGTTGCCGCGGTCGATCAGGGTGATGCGCACCGGGGCGCTGGCCAGAGCGCGCGTGGCCCAGAGCCCGGCGAAGCCGCCGCCGACGATGACGACGCGAGGAAGGTCGGAAGCGGCGGGCATCGCGGCCTCTCGAAGCGGGGACGTTTCGATTCTAGGTCGAACGCCGTGCACACACGCAAAACCGGGGTCAGAGTCGAATTTTCAAGAAACCGGGGTCAGCATCCAATTGATTCGCCGCGGCCTGATGGATGCGGCGAATAATCGACTCTGACCCCGGTGTTGATCGCGTGAGCGCTACGTGGTCACAGCCGGGCGCGTTGTGCGGCGAGGGCATCGCGTTGTGCGGTCCAGTCGGCCAGGCGTTGACGCTCCTGTTCGACGACTGTCATCGGCGCGTTATTGACGAAGGTCTCGTTCGACAGCTTGCCGTGGCACTTGGCCAGTTCGCCTTCGACGCGCTTGAGCTCCTTGTCCAGGCGCGCGCGCTCGGCATCGAGGTCGACCAGACCCTCGAGCGGGACGTACAGCGCGAATTCGCCGACCAGGGCGGTCGCCGCCGGTGGCGGGTCGCCTTCGAGGCGGTCGATGCGCGCCAGGCGGACCAGGGAACGCAGCTGCGAGTCGAAGCGGCGCAACCGCTCGGTTGACAGCGGATGGTCTTCTCGGGTCAGCAGCACGATCTGGCGCGACGGCGACACGCCCAGTTCGCTGCGGATGCGGCGCAGTGCGCTGACCATCTGCTTGAGCCATTCGACATCGGCATCGGCCTTCGAGTACGCGGCCACGGCCTGCGCGTCGGCCTGCGGATAGGGACGCAGCGAGATCGTCGTGTCGTCGATGCCCAGCCGCGGCGCGACCTGACGCCACAGTTCCTCGGTGACGAACGGGATCAGCGGATGCAGCAGCCGCAGCAGCGATTCGAGCACGTGCAGCAATGTGCGGCGGGTGCTGTCGGCGGCTGCTTGGTCGGTGCCCAACAGCGCCGGCTTGGCCAGTTCGACGAACCAGTCGCAGAACTGGTTCCAGGCGAATTCGTAGAGCGTCTGCGCGAGCAGGTCGAAGCGGTAGCTCTCGAAGTGCGTGCGGGCCTCGTTGGCGGCCTGGTCGAGGCGCGACAGGATCCACTTCTCGGTGTCGGTCACCGGCCAGGCGGTCTCGGCCGGGGCGGCGTCGAAGCCCTCGGTGTTCATCAGCACGAAGCGCGTGGCGTTCCACAGCTTGTTGCAGAAGTTCTTGTAGCCTTCCGCGCGGCCCAGATCGAACTTGATGTCGCGACCGGGGCCGGCGAGCGCGGCCATCGTGAAGCGCAACGGGTCGGCGCCGTGCGCGGCGATGCCTTCGGGGAACTCCTTGCGGGTGGCCTTCTCGATCTTCGGCGCATCCTTGGGCTTCATCAGTCCGGCCGTGCGCTTGGCGACGAGGTCCTCGATCGCGATGCCGTCGATGATGTCCAGCGGGTCGAGCACATTGCCCTTGGACTTGGACATCTTCTGGCCGTCCTTGTCGCGGACCAGGCCGGTCATGTAGACGTCGCGGAACGGCACCTGGCCGACCAGGTGGTCGGTCAGCATGATCATCCGCGCGACCCAGAAGAAGATGATGTCGAAGCCGGTGACGAGCACGCTCGAGGGCACGAAGTGCGCGAAGCCGCGCGCGTCCATCGCCGTCGCGTCCGGCCAGCCCATCGTGCCGATGGGCCACAGCCCCGACGAGAACCAGGTCTCGAGCACGTCGCTGTCCTGGGTCAGCGCCACGTCAGGCCCCAGGCCCGCTTGCTCGCGTGCCTCGGCTTCGGTGCGGGCGACATAGATGTTGCCCGCGGCGTCGTACCACGCCGGGATGCGGTGGCCCCACCACAGCTGGCGGCTGATGCACCAGTCCTGGATGTTCTCCATCCAGTGGCGATAGGTGTTGGTCCAATTGGGCGGGACGAACTTGACGGCGCCGCTTTCCACGAGCGCCAGGCCGCGTTGGGCCAGGCCGTCCATCGCGACGAACCACTGGTCGGTGAGATAAGGCTCGATGACCTGGCCGGTGCGGTCGCCGCGCGGCACCTGCAGCTTGTGCGGGCGCGCCTGCAGCATCAGCCCCTCGGCCTCGAGTTCGGCGAGCACCGCCTTGCGCGCCTCGAAGCGATCCAGGCCCCGGAAGCGCTCGGGCGCCGCGTCGTTGAGCGCGGCGTCGGGGGTGAACAGGTTGATCGTCGGCAGACCATGGCGCTGGCCGACCTGGTAGTCGTTGAAGTCGTGCGCCGGCGTCACCTTGACCACGCCGGTGCCGAATGCACGGTCGACGTAGGCGTCGCCGATCACAGGGATCGTCCGGCCGGTCAACGGCAGCGCCACGGTCTTGCCGATCAGGGCTGCGTAGCGCGGGTCCTCGGGGTGCACCATCACGGCGGTGTCGCCGAGCATCGTTTCCGGGCGCGTGGTCGCCACGACCAGGTGGTCGCGCGTCTCACGCAGCGTCTCGTTGCCGTCGGCGTCGATCTCGATATGCTCGTAGGTCGCGCCGTCGGCCAGCGGATAGCGGATTTCCCACAGGAAGCCGTCTTCCTCTTCGCTGACGACCTCCAGGTCGGAGATCGCGGTCTTGAGCACCGGATCCCAGTTGACCAGACGCTGGCCACGATAGATCAGGCCTTGTTCGTGCAGGCGCACAAAGGCCTCGACCACCGCCTGCGAGGGGTGCGGGTCCATCGTGAACGTCGTGCGCGACCAGTCGCCCGAGGCGCCCAGTCGGCGCATCTGGCGCTCGATCGTGCCGCCCGACTCGGCCTTCCATTCCCAGACCTTCTCGATGAAGCGCTCGCGCCCCAGCGAATCGCGGGTCTCAGTGCTGCCGGCAAGCTTGAGGTTGCGCGAGACCACCATCTCGGTCGCGATACCGGCATGGTCGGTGCCCATCTGCCACAGCGTGCGATAGCCGCGCATCCGGTGATAGCGCACCAGGGCGTCTTGCAGCGTGTGCTGGAACGCGTGGCCCATGTGCAGCGTGCCGGTGACGTTGGGCGGCGGCAGCAGGATCGTGTAGGCCGGGCCGTCACCCTGCGGGGCGAACACACCGCCAGCCTCCCACTCGGCATACAGGCGGGCTTCGAAGGAACCGGGGTCGTAGCTGGGGGAGAGGGGCATGGTGGGAGCGCCGTGATTCGTGATGGGTGATTCGTGATGTGAAGGCGAGTGTCTGGAGCGGAAGTGCATTGCTCGAACCCCCGGGTCCTGGCGTCCGGCCTTCCGTTCACATGTCGTGCTTGGATACCTCGAGCCCGGCCGCCTTGTAGTGGCGCCAGCGCTCGCGCAGCGGGTCGCGGGCCGAATCGTCGGCAGGGACGACTTCGAGCACGCGTTCAAAGCCGCCGTCGACTGCGGCGTCGCGCAGGTTGATGACCAATGCGCGCATCGGGGTGTCGGTGTCGGGGGCTGCGATCAGCACCGGGGCCTGATCGTCCTCGTCGTCGGTCCCGGCGATCTGGTGCGGGATGTAGTCGTCCTCGCCCATGTCCCAGAGCATGTCGTCGAGCAGCTCGGCCTGCGCCATGTCACGTGCCAGCACCAGCGTCCATTGCTGCGCGGCATAGGCCTTGCGCACCAGTTCGCAGACCAGCCGAAGCGGCTCGTCGCGGAAACGGGGCTTGGCGATCAAATAGAAGTCGGCGCGCATGGAAGAGGCAAGGAGATGTCGTCTTAAGCAGGGATCAAGCGAGCGGGCTAAACCGGGGTCAGAGTGCAATTTCGAACGAGGGGCCAGAGTGCGAACTTCGCCTTGCAAAATTGCACTCTGACCCCGGTTCTCCCGGTTTCAGGCCGTGGTGCGGTCGAGCAGCCACTGCGACAGCAGGCCGACGGGGCGGCCGGTGGCATAGGCCATCTTGCCGCTGCCGCTGGCGCTGCCGGCGATGTCCAGGTGGGCCCAGCGCTGTCCTTCGGTGAAGCGCGAGAGGAAGCAGCCGGCCGTGATCGCGCCGCCCCAGCGGCCGCCGATGTTGTAGACGTCGGCGAAGTTGGAATCGAGCATCGACTGGTACTCGTCCCACAGCGGCAGGCGCCAGGCGCGGTCGAAGACGTGCTCGCCGGCGGCCAGCAGTTCGGCGGCCAGGTCGTCGTGCTTGCTCATCAGGCCGGTGGCCTGCGTGCCGAGTGCGACCATGCACGCGCCGGTCAGCGTGGCGACGTCGACCAGGGCGGCCGGCTCGAAACGCTCGGCGTAGGTCAGCGCGTCGCACAGGATCAGCCGGCCTTCGGCGTCGGTGTTGCCGACCTCGATCGTCTTGCCCGACATGCTGGTGAGGACGTCGGACGGGCGATAGCTGTTGCCGTCGACCGCGTTCTCGACCGCCGGCACCACCACATGCAGGTTGATCGGCAGGTCCAGGCCGACCGCGGACACGAACGTGCCCATGACCGTCGCCGCGCCGCACATGTCGAACTTCATCTCTTCGATGCCGCCCTGCGTCTTGAGGTTGACGCCGCCGGTGTCGAAGGTGATGCCCTTGCCGACCAGGACGTAGGGCTTGGCGTCGCCGCCGTTCTTCCAGCTCAGCACGACCAGACGGGGGCGGTTGGCCGAGCCGCGGGCGACGGCCAGCAGTGAGCCCATGCCCAGTGCTTCCATCTGCGCTTCTTCGAGCACTTCGCACGAGGCCTTGTCGAAACGGTCGGCGAACGTACGCGCCTGCTCGGCCAGGTAGGCTGGGTTGCAGACGTTCGGCGGCAGGTTGCCCAGTTCGCGCGCGAACTTCACGCCTGCGGCAATCGCCTTGCCCTGCGCCAGCGCCTGCTCGTCGTCGCCGACGATGGCGATCGAGGTCAACTTCGCCGGCTCGCGCTTCTTGTTGCGCGCGCCCAGCGTGGCGACGTAGCGATAGGCGGCGTGGTCGGCGGCGATCGCCGCCTGGCGGATCTTCCACGCCGTGTCGTGGCCGGCGACCTCGAGGTCGGCCAATGCCAATGCGGCGCTGGCGACCGTGCCGTCCTTGAGGGCGCGGATCGCATCGCCGACGGCGCGCAGGTACTGGGGCGCACCGAACTTGGTGCGCTCGCCCAGGCCGACCGCCAGCACGCGCGGGGCGGTCACGCCAGGCAGGTCGTGCAGCAGAGTGGTGCGCCCGGGCTTGCCGGGCAGGTCGCCGCGCTGGGCGAGCGCCGACAGGCGACCGCCACTGGCGGTGTCGATGGCGGCGGCCGCGCCCGACAGCGGACCGTCGGCAAAGACACCGACGACCAGGCAATCGCTCGACAAAGTGGGGGGCGCGTCGCGGTTCAGGGAGAATTCGAGGGTCATCAACCAGATTCCATGGGGTGATCGGTACACTTCACGGTCCAGCGGGCGTGGCCTGTGACAGGCTGCGCCATCGCAGATGCGTCGTGAAGGCGCGGCTGGACGAACCCCTAAGTCTAAAGCAAAGCCCCCGCGCCCGATGCCGAAGCTCGACCGCTACCTGTTCCGCGAATTTGCCCAGGCGACCTTCGCGGCGCTGGTGGTGCTGATGATTGTCAGCCTCGGCGGGGTGTTTGCCGACGTGCTCGGCGACATCGCGCGCGGCCGGGTGCCGGCCGGCCTGATGCTGGCCCAGTTGGGCCTGCAGGTCGTCAACTACCTGCCCCTGATCCTGCCGCTGGGCCTGATGCTCGGTCTGATGCTGGCGTTCGGGCGGCTGTATCGCGATTCTGAGATGCCGGTACTGACCTCGGTCGGCGTCGGTCCGGTGCGCCTGCTGCGGCCGCTGGCGCTGGTCGTGGTGCCGATGACGTTGTTCATCGGTGCCTGCTCGCTGTGGCTGGGGCCGTGGGCCCGCGCCTACTCGCAGCAGATGATCGAGGCCGGCCAGCGCAGCCTGCTGGTGTCGGGGCTGGAAGCCGGCCGGTTCGTCGAGTTCCCAGGCGGCAACGGCGTGGTCTACGTCAATGCGATGTCCGACGACGGCAGTCGTCTGGGCCGGGTGTTCGTCTATCGCCAGGACGACGGACGCATGGACGTGACCACCGCCCTGAGCGGCGAGTTGAGCGTCGAGGTGGCGGGGCGGTTTCTGCGCCTCGACGAGGGCTTTCGCGTCGAGGGGCCACTCGATGCCGGGCTCGATTACCGGCTGATGCGCTATGCCAGCAACGAAATCCGGCTGCCGGCGGCCGACCTGGGCGCCGATGCCGACGACCCGACCCTGCAGTCCACGCTGACGCTGCTGGGCGACGACCGGCGTGAGGCCCGCGCGCAGCTGCATTTCCGCCTGGCGCCGCCGCTGCTGGCGCTGGCCTTTGCGCTGCTCGCGGTGCCGCTGGCCCGCAGTCCGCCGCGCCAGGCCCGCTACGGCCGGATGATGATGGGCTTTTTGGCCTACGTCATGGGCATGAACCTGATGATGCTGGGCGCCGACTGGGTCGGCGAGGGCCGGATTCCGGTCGCCCTGGGCTTGTGGTGGCTGGTGCTGCCGTTGCTGGGCTTTGGTGCGTGGCTGTTCTTCCGCGATGGCCGTGTGGTCGCGCCCAAGTGGAGGCGTGCGCGATGAGGCCGTTGGTGCGGATCCATGATCTCTACGTCGCCCGCATGGTCATCATCGCGGTGTTCGCGACCTGGGTGGTGCTGGTCGGGTTGGATGCACTGATGGCCGGCGTCAACGAGATCGGCGCCGTTGGGCAGGGCAACTACACCTATATGTCGGCAGTGGCGTACATCCTGCAGACGCTGCCGCGCCGGGCCTACGTGATGTTCCCCACGGCGGCCGTGATCGGTTCACTGATGGGACTGGGCCAGCTCGCCGCGACCTCGGAGCTGATCGCCATGCGCGCGCTGGGGCTGTCGCGGACACGTCTGGCCATTTCGGTCGCCCTGCCGCTGCTGGTGCTCACTGCACTGATGGTGGTCAACGCCGAGACCCTGGGGCCGATCGCCCAGCGCAGCGCCGACAGCATGAAGTCGGCCCAGCGCTCCAACAATATGGTGGTCGGCCGGTACTCGGGGCTGTGGGCGCGCGAGGGCGACACCTTCCTCAATGCGCAGAACGGCAGCGAGGTCGACGAGGCGGGCGGCAGCCGGATCCAGTTGCAGGACGTGCGCCTGTTCGAGTTCGCGAGCGACGGCCGCCTGGAGTCGGTCGCGCATGCCAAGACCGCCGAGCATGGCGCTGACGGCTGGCTGCTGCGCGACGTGCAGCGCACCTGGTTCGAGCCTCGCGCGGTGACCCGGACCGAAGCGCTGGAGGAGCATTGGGCCTCGCAGCTCGACGCCTCCACGCTGGCAGCCAGCGCCAGCAGCATCTGGCGGCCGCGCTACATGCCGGCCAGCGAACTGCGCGCGGGCATCGAGTATCGCAAGCGCAACCAGCTCGATGCCGGGGAGTTAGAGGAGCATTACTGGGGACGCTGGTTCTATCCCCTCAATGTGCTCGCGCTGTGCCTGGCGGCGATTCCGTTCGCGTTCGGCTCGCTGCGCAGCGGCAATGCCGGCAAGCGGCTCTTCATCGGCGTGGTGTTCGCGCTCGGCTTCTGGCTCATGCAGATGCAGGTGGTGAAGTTCGCCGCCGTCTACCGGATCGATTTCCGCTTGGCCTATCTGCTGCCGCCCAGCGTGATGCTGCTGGTGTCCTGGCTGCTGTTCCGCCGACGCGGCGCCTGAGGGGCGCCGCTGTCGCGTCCGTGAGCCGGCGGGGGCGCATGGCCATGCGTCGACGTGGGTGCGTTGGGCTGCGCCCGGCGCGTGCCAACTGCCGCAGATCGTCCTAGTGCCTCGACCGCTTGGGGTCGCGCACGATCCGGGTGCCGCTTGCCCGGTCGTGCCAAGTCAGGCGGTCGCGGTCGAGCCAGGCCCACCAGAACCCCAGGCCGCCAGCCAGCAGCGACACCGTTCCGATCGCGAAACGCAGCCACAGCGCGCGCGACGAGGGCTGGCCGCCGTCGCGTCCGCGCACCCGGATGCGCCAGGGCCGCATGCCCAGGGTCTGGCCGCCATGGCGCCAGCTCACCACCGCATAGCCGCCGGTTGCGAGCCAGCAGCACAGCCACAGCAGCCACTGCAGCGTGCTCATCGGCGCGATGTTCTCGTGGGGAGCGTGATGCCCGGCGAAGGTGTAGCCCGCAGTGAACAGGGCCGACAGCAGCAGCCATAACGCAAGTGCCGGCCACAGGTCGTAAACCAGCGCCAGCAGCCGCCAGCCGATCCAGGGGTGGGCAGGGGCGGCGCTACATGAAGGCGATGCGGACATCGCGACAGGATAGCGGCAGCGCTGCCGAAGCGCGCCGCAGTCGCCTGCGTTTCGACGGGCCGACGGTGCCGGGCCGGCCGCCAGGCTCTAAGCTGCGTACGATGACGCCTGCCATCGCCACGCCCGCCGAACGCCGCGCCCTCGTGGTCGGCCTGCCGCCACTGCGCGACGACGATCGCCACGCGATCGAGGGCTTTCTCGACGCGTTCTGGGCGGAGACCGGGATCGCCGCGCAGACCGGTACGGCCTACCGGCGCGACCTCGAAGGACTCGCGCGCTGGCGCGACGGCCGCGATGGCGGTATCGCGAACGCCGACCGCGCCGCGCTGTTCGATTACCTGGCATGGCGCACGCGCCATGGCTGGTCGCCGCGCAGCAACGCGCGGCTGTTGTCGGCGCTGCGTGCGTTCTATGCCGACCGGCAGCGGCGGCATGGCCGCGCCGACGATCCCACCGCCCTGCTCGAGCCACCGAAGCTGCCGCGCCCGCTGCCCAAGGCCTTGGGCGAATCGCAGATCGAGGCCTTGCTCGCCGCGCCGGATGTGACCGCAGCCGATGGTCTGCGCGACCGCACGATGCTCGAGCTGATGTACGCCTGCGGTCTGCGAGTCAGCGAGCTGACCGGCCTGCCGGCCAATGGCGTCAACCTGCGCCAGGGCGCGCTGCGGGTCACCGGCAAGGGCGAACGCACCCGCTTGGTGCCACTGGGCGAAGAGGCGCAGCACTGGCTGCAGCGATATTTGGCCCAGGCGCGCCCGGTGCTGGCCGGTGGCAAGCCGCTACCGGCCGACGCGCAGGGCGGCACGCCCCTGTTCCTGACCGCGCGTCGGCTGCCACTGACGCGACAGCAGTTCTGGGGCCTGGTCAAACGCTACGCCGCGATCGCAGGCATCGACCCGGCCCGCATCAGCCCGCACGGCCTGCGCCACAGCTTCGCCACCCATCTGCTCAACCACGGCGCCGACCTGCGCGCGCTGCAGATGCTGCTTGGCCACAGTTCCCTGTCGACAACCCAGATCTACACCCTCGTCGCCCGCGAACAGCTCAAACGCCTCCACGCCACCCACCACCCGAGGGGGTGAGCGCATGCGCTTGCGAGCCACTGGCTCGCGCATGCGCGAACGCCCGGCCAAGGATGGCCGGGCTGGGCGTTCGTCAAGCGACTATGCTCCGCCATGGATGGCGGCGGGAGGTACAACTCCGAGGCGGCATGCCGCGTGACGGGGGCGAACGCCTCGCGTGCTTCGCGAGGCCGGACGTGCGCCGAAGTGAATAGCCGATCGCAATTCGACGCCGACCGCGCATGCGCGAACGCCCGGCCAAGGGTGAGACAAGGGCGCTGCGAGGCACCGCCTCGCGCCCTGGGCGAACGCCCCGCGTGCTGTGCGGGGCCGGCCAGCCGGGCCGGGCGTTCATCGAGCGACGAGGTCCGCCATGGACGGCGGTAGGAAGTATCGACGCCGTGGCGGCACTGCCGCGGGGGCTTGGCGAACGCCTCGCGTGCTTCGCGAGGCCGGACGTGCGCCGAAGTGAATAGCCGATCGCAATTCGACGCCGACCGCGCATGCGCGAACGCCCGGCCAAGGGTGAGACAAGGGCGCTGCGAGGCACCGCCTCGCGCCCTGGGCGAACACCCCGCGTGCTGTGCGGGGCCGGCCAGCCGGGCCGGGCGTTCATCGAGCGACGAGGTCCGCCATGGACGGCGGTGAGAGGTATCGACGCCGTGGCGGCACTGCCGCGCGGGCGCCGTGAACGAGAGCGGGGCCGTCAAGGCGCCCGTGGCGCCCGGGTCCCGGCTTCGTGCCAGAATCGGCGCTTCTGGAGTTTCTCCGTCCGCGGTAGCCCGATGCGATGAAGCGATACCTGTTCGCCCTGTTGAGTGCCTTCAGCCTGTCCGCCTGTGCCCAGGGCACGAGCGCCCCCGATGCGACGGGCGCACCGGCCGCGCCGGCTTCGGCCGCGAGTGCCGCTGCCGACGTGGCGCCGCCGCCGGGCACGCCGGCCGCGAGTGCGCGCAACGCGATCCTGTCGATCAACCCGCAGGTCTCGATCGAGAGCATCCACGACGCGCCGCTGCCCGGTTTCCAGGAAGTGATCGTCGCCGGGCAGGTGCTCTACGTCAGCAACGATGGCCGCTACGTCATGCAGGGCAGCCTGTTCGACGCGCAGGAGAAGCGCGACCTGAGCCAGTCCGGCCTGTCGCAGCTGCGCAAGCGCTTGCTGTCGGAGGTGCCCGAGGAGCAACGCATCATCTTCGCGCCCGCCAACCCCAAGTACACCGTGTCGGTCTTCACCGACGTCGAGTGCGGCTACTGCCGCCGTCTGCACGACGACATCGCCGAATACAACAAGCGCGGCATCGCCATCGAGTACCTGGCCTATCCGCGCATGGGACCGGACAGTGAGGATTTCCGGTTGATGGAGTCGGTGTGGTGCGCGGCCGATCGCCGCAAGGCCTTGACCGATGCCAAGGCCGGGCGTCGGGTGACCTCCCAGCCCTGCGCCAATCCAGTGGCCGCGCACTACGCGCTGGGCCAGCGCGTGGGCCTGACCGGCACCCCGATGATCGTGGCCGAAGACGGCACCCAGATGCCCGGCTACATGCCCCCGGACCAGTTGCTCGCCGCCCTGCAGCGTCTGGCCGGTGCGGCTGGCGGTCGCTGAGCCGGCAATCAGGACGTAACCGGGCGGCAGGCCCGCCCATTGGCTACAATGGGCGGCCCTGAATCACGGTTTGCCCGGACATGATCGTCCTCGAGGGCCAACAGGCCCTGTCGCCGTTCCGACGCGAGCGGCTTGAAGCGCGTCTGCAAGCGGTCTCGCCGGCGCTGCGCGTCGCCGACGCCTGGCACGTCTACTTCGTCGAGCCCGAACCGGGCCGCACGCCGGACGACGCCACCCTGCGTCGCCTGCTCGAAGTCGACGCCGGTCCCGGGCCGGCGCGTGCACCGGATGCGGTGTCGCGCATCGTCTCGCCGCGGTTGGGCACGATGTCGCCCTGGGCGAGCAAGGCTGGTGAATTGCTGCGCGGCGCCGGGCTGCCGATTCACCGCGTCGAGCGCGGCCTGCGCATCGATCTGCTCGGCGGGTCCGGTTCGGCCGCAGAGCGCGCCGCGGTGGACAAGCTGCTCCACGACCCGATGACCGAGTCGTTGCTCGACGACGTCGACGCGGCGCAGGCGCTGTTCGCCGTGCCGCAGCGTGGCGTGCTCGAGCGCATCCCGCTCGACGCGCTCGAGGCGGCGAATGCACGGCTCGGCCTGGCGCTGGCCGACGACGAGATCGCCTACCTGCGCGAGCGCTTCGGCGTGCTCGGGCGTGCGCCCTCGGACGTCGAACTGATGATGTTCGCGCAGGCCAACTCCGAGCATTGCCGGCACAAGATCTTCAATGCGACCTGGACCATCGACGGCGAGGCGCAGCCGCAGTCGCTGTTCCGCATGATCCGCCATACGCACGCGCAGACGCCCGAGCACACGCTGTCGGCCTACAGCGACAACGCCGCGGTCGTGGAAGGCTATCCGGCGCGTCGCTTCCGGCCCGACCCGGTGTCGTTCGAGTACCGCAGCGAGCCGTTGCTCGACAGCGCGTTCTGCATCAAGGTCGAGACCCACAATCACCCGACGGCGATCTCGCCGTTCGCCGGTGCGGCGACCGGTGCGGGCGGCGAGATCCGCGACGAGGGCGCGACCGGACGCGGCGGCAAGCCCAAGGCCGGCCTGACCGGCTTCACCGTCTCGCACCTGCGCATCCCGACATTGCCGCAGCCCTGGGAGGGCGCGCGCGCGCTCAACCCGCGCATGGCGCCGGCGCTGGAGATCATGCTCGACGGCCCGCTCGGCGGCGCGGCGTTCAACAACGAGTTCGGGCGGCCCAACCTGCTCGGCTATTTCCGCAGTTTCGAACTGGCCGAGGGCGACGACGGGCTGCAGCGCGGCTACGACAAGCCGATCATGCTGGCCGGCGGCCTGGGCGCGATCGACCGCTCGATGGTCGAAAAGAAACGCCTGTCGCCCGGCGATGCGGTCGTGGTGCTGGGCGGGCCGGCGATGCTGATCGGGCTGGGCGGCGGCGCCGCCAGTTCCGTGGCCTCGGGCGAGAGCGCCGAAGACCTGGATTTCGCCTCGGTGCAGCGCGACAACCCCGAGATGGAACGGCGCTGCCAGGAAGTGATCGACCGCTGCGTCGCGTTGGGCGAGCGCAATCCGATCCTGTGGTTCCACGATGTCGGCGCCGGCGGCTTGTCGAACGCGATTCCCGAGCTGCTGCATGACTCGGGCGTGGGGGGCATCATCGATCTGGACCGCGTGCCCAGCGACGATCCGTCGCTGTCGCCGATGCAGCTGTGGTGCAACGAGTCGCAGGAGCGTTACGTCCTGGGCATTCCGCAGGACCGGGTCGACGAGTTCACCGCGATCTGCGCGCGCGAGCGCTGCCCGTTCGCGGTCGTCGGCGTGGCGACCGCCGAAGAGCACCTGACCGTCGGTTATGGCGTCCTGCCGCAATTGCTTCCCCCGCATGCGGGGGAAGGTGCCCGAAGGGCGGAAGGGGGCGGGGCCGCAAGCGGCGGCAATGAGTGGCATCACCCGATCGACCTGCCGATGGACGTGCTGTTCGGCAAGGCGCCGAAGATGCATCGCGACAGCGCACGGCTGGCGCCGCACCGCTGGCCGGCCGTCGATACCCGCAGCATCGGCCTGCACGAGGCCGGCCTGCGTGTGCTCGCGCATCCGACCGTCGCAGCCAAGCAGTTCCTGGTCACGATCGGCGACCGCTCGGTCGGCGGGCTGACCGCACGCGACCAGATGGTCGGCCCGTGGCAGCTGCCGGTGGCCGACTGTGCGATCACGCTGTCGGATTTCGACGGCTTCACCGGCGAGGCGATGGCGATCGGCGAGCGCACGCCGCTGGCGCTGATCGACGCCGCCGCCGCGGCGCGCATGGCCGTCGGCGAGGCGATCACCAATCTGTGCGCGGCACCGGTGGAGACGCTGCACCGGGTCAAGCTGTCGGCCAACTGGATGGCCGCCGCCGGTCACCCCGGCGAAGACGCCCGGCTGTTCGATGCCGTGCGTGCGGTTGCGATGGAACTGTGTCCTGCGCTCGACCTGTCGATCCCGGTCGGCAAGGACTCGCTGTCGATGCAGGCGCAGTGGCAGGACGCTGCCAGCGCTTCCGCGTCGTCGAGCGATCCCTCGCAGATCGCCAACAACGTGACCCACAAAGTCGTCTCGCCGGTCTCGCTGATCGTCAGCGCGTTCGCGCCGGTGCCGGACGTGCGCACGCAGCTGACACCGTTGCTGGCACGCGCGCCGGGCAGCGAGCTGTGGCTGATCGGCCTGGGCGCGGGCAAGCAGCGGCTCGGTGGGTCGGTGCTGGCGCAGTGCTTCGACGCGTTCGGCGGGCCGTGCCCGGACGTCGACGATCCGGCCCGGCTGAAGGCGTTTTTCGAATTGATCAGCGAGGCCCGCGAGGCCGGCCTGCTGTTGGCCTACCACGACCGCTCCGATGGCGGCGCGTTCGCTGCCCTGTGCGAGATGGCGTTCTGCTCGCGGCAGGGGCTGGAGATCGACCTGGAAGGCTGGGGCGAGGCGCGCCAGCGCGATGCCGTGCGCACGCTGTTCTCTGAGGAACTGGGTGCGGTGGTGCAGATCGCGTCCGAGGACCGGGCCGAGTTCGCCGACCTGGTCGAGCGGCACGGGTTGATCGAGTGCGCGCAGCGCATCGCCCGGCCGACCTCCTCGCCGACGATTCGCGTCCTCGACGGCGAAGACCCGTTGGCCGAATGGAAATGGGAAGCGCTGTTCGACGCGTGGTGGTCGGTGACCCATGCGATGCAGTCGCTGCGCGACAATCCCGAGTGCGCGGACGAGGAGCGTGCTTGCGCACGCGATTTCGCCGCGCCTGGCCTGCGTCCGGTGCTCACGTTCGATCCGGCCTCGGCGCCGTACGTCGCCACCGGCGCACGTCCGCGCGTGGCGATCCTGCGCGAGCAGGGGGTCAACGGTCAGATCGAGATGGCCGCGGCCTTCGATCGTGCGGGCTTTGCCGCGATCGATGTGCACATGAGCGACCTCATCGAGGGACGTGTTGACCTGGCGACCATGCAGGGCCTGGCGGCCTGTGGCGGCTTCAGCTACGGAGACGTGCTCGGCGCAGGACGTGGCTGGGCCACCTCGGTGCTCGAGCGGGCGCAACTGCGCGACGCGTTCGCGGCGTTCTTCGAACGTGGCGATACCTTCTCGCTGGGCGTGTGCAATGGCTGCCAGATGCTGTCCCAGCTCAAAGCGATCATCCCGGGCACCGAGCACTGGCCGCGGCTGTTGCGCAACCGCAGCGAGCGGTTCGAGGGCCGTGTCGGCCTGCTCGAGGTCGTCGAGTCGCCGTCGCTGTTTTTTGCCGGCATGACCGGATCGCGCATTCCCGTCGCGATCTCGCATGGCGAAGGGCGGGTGCAGTTCGACGATGCGAAGGCGCGCTCCGCGGCGCGGGTCGCGTTGCGCTACATCGAGGGCGATGGCACGCCCGCGGTGCGCTATCCGGCCAATCCCAACGGCTCGCAGGACGCGATCGCCGGGCTGTGCTCGGACGATGGGCGCGTGACGATCCTGATGCCGCACCCCGAGCGCACCCCGCGCGCCGTCAACTTCAGTTGGGCCCCGGCCGATTGGTCGGACGTCAGCCCGTGGATGCGGATGTTCGACAACGTGCGCAGGTCCGTAGCCTGAACTGACGCGATTCGTCACTTTCGCGCAAACCTGTCCAGATCGGGACCCGGCCTATTGGCCGGGTCCCGTCGTCATGCACGCGCGTTCCCCTGTTACCCACACTCGAGGTACGGTTCTAGAGCAGCCGTGCGCGGTGGAAAATGCCCATGAATTCAGTGCGTTGACGGTCCTGGCCGCTTCGGCTCGACGTCGACTGTAAAACGACCGCGAGGCGCCCCCTTCGTCACCCAACTGACCTCCTGCGGCAGTGCCCCTTGACGCGACGCGTCAGTCTGAGGAGAGTCGGCATCCGGTCGGTCGTTTGGGGACGATTCAAGTTGCGTACACTCGCCATTCATGAAGTTCGCGCTGCAAGGCGCAGTTCCGCGCCAGGCGCGGGTTCCCAGCCCCACTGAATTCCATCGCAAAGCCGCTCGGTCGATCGTCGACCTGCGGCTTTTTTTTCGCCCGTATTCCATCAGACCAACAAGCACTCCGAGGGGAAGCCGTATGAACCGGATCTATCGCAAGGTGTGGAACAAGTCGCTCGGCCAGATCGTCGTCGCCTCCGAACTGGCGACCGGCGACGGCGTCGGTGCGACCATCGCCGTCGGTCGGAGCGCACGGCCCGCGCTGCTGGCGCTGGCGCTGATGGCTGCCATGCCTGCTGCCTGGGCACAGGTCGCCATCGGCGAGCTCGCCGAGTGCACGGTTGGCGGCGTGACCTACGAATGCATCGTGCCGGGGGGCGCGAGTGCTGCGGTGGGGGCGGTCGCCATTGGTGGTGCAGCGCAGGCGGGCGGTGTGACGTCCACCGCCGTGGGCACGCAGACGGTCGCCACCGGGTTCGCCTCGGGTGCCTTCGGCGCGTCGGCGCGCGCCACGGCCCTCCAGGCGCTCGCACTCGGTGCGAATGCACGCGCGATCGCCGCCGACAGTGTCGCGCTGGGTGCCAATTCGCGCGCGAACCGCGCCAATACGGTGTCCGTAGGTGCCGAAGGCGAGGAGCGCCAGATCGTCAACGTGGCCGCGGGCGTAGAGGCCACCGATGCCGTCAACCGCGCGCAGCTCGATGCCGTTGCCGCCGTCGCGGATGTGACTGCGCAGTACGTCGCGGGGACCGGCGAAGGTGCGGCGGCTGCCGACGGCGATGTCGCCTTCGCCGCCGGCTCGGATGCGACGGCCGGCGGTGATGGCAGCGTCGCCGTCGGCGCGGGCAGCAGCGCATCCGGGATCGAAGCCACGGCGGCGGGCTATGGCAGCGATGCGTCGGGCGAACTCGCGAGCGCGATCGGTGCCGAAAGCATTGCCAGCGGTGGTATGTCGGCCGCACTCGGCTTCCAGGCGGCGGCCGAGGGCGAGTGGTCGACCGCAGTCGGCGCGCTGGCGTCTGCGAGTGCACAGGAAGCCACGGCGCTCGGCAATGGCAGCGCGGCAAGTGGTGTCGCCTCGACCGCCGTCGGCACTGGCACTGTGGCGTCGGCCGACAACAGCGTCGCGCTGGGCGCCAACTCGGTGGCCGATCGCGAAGACAGCGTCTCGGTGGGCTCTGAAGGTGCTGAGCGCCAGATCACCAATGTCGCCGAAGGCACCGAGACGACCGACGCCGTGAACCTGGGCCAGTTGCAGGAGGCGACCGCCTACAACCAGTACTTCCGTGCGACCGGCGATGGTGAAGCCTCCGCCGACGGCGAAGACGCGACCGCGTCGGGCTCGAATGCGATCGCCGAAGCGGACTATTCGACTGCGGTCGGTTCGACGACCTATGCATCCGGCATTGGGTCTTCGGCCTTCGGCAGCGGCGCAAGCGCCAGCGGCCAGTACGCGACGGCGTCGGGCTACAACGCGGTCGCCGAGGGCGACTCGAGCACGGCGGTTGGTGGCTGGCTGTACTACGAGAACGAGAATGGCGAGGTCGAGCTCGACAAGGTGACAATGGCCGTTGAAGTCGGTGACTCGGCCCTGGGCGCAGGAGCGCAGGCGAGCGGCGGGTTCAGCACGGCGACCGGCGCAGCGTCGACCGCGAGTGGTTTGCAATCCACGGCGACCGGCTATTCGAGTGCGGCTGCGGGCGACTACAGCGTCGCGAACGGTGGCTTCAGCGATGCCAGTGGACGTGGCGCGACTGCGCTGGGTTACTCGACCAAGGCGACCAACCAGTACACCACTGCCGTGGGCTGGGGCGCCGTCGCCAGCGGCGCTGGCAGCACGGCGGTCGGTGGCATGGGCGATCTGGCGCCTGGGTGGGGCTTCCTGGTACCGGCAGAAGCGGCCGGCACCGCTGCTTCCGCCTTCGGTTCGGGATCGGGCGCATGGAGCAACTACGCCACTGCGATCGGCGCCCTGGCGCAAGCCGACGGAGTGGGCGCGACGGCGCTGGGTTACTTCGCCTACGCGCAGGCTGAGACCTCGACTGCGGTGGGGGCGCAATCGTGGGGCAGCGGTAATCGCGCAACGGCGGTGGGTTACTACACCACTGCTGAGGGCGACGACAGCGCTGCGCTGGGCTTCAATGCATTTGCCTCGGCCGACAACAGCGTGGCGCTGGGCGCGAACTCGATTGCCGACCGAGAGGACAGCGTCTCTGTTGGTTCGGAGGGTGCAGAGCGCCAGATCACCAACGTCGCCGATGGCACGGAGACGACCGACGCCGTGAACCTGGGCCAATTGCAGGAAGCCACGGCCTACAACCAGTACTTCCGTGCGACCGGCGAGGGTGAAGCCTCTGCTGAGGGCGAAGATGCGACCGCATCGGGCTCGAACGCGATTGCCGAAGCGGATTATTCGACCGCGGTCGGTTCGACCACCTACGCCTCCGGCGTCGGGTCTTCGGCCTTCGGCAGCGGTGCGAGCGCGAGCGGCCAGTACGCGACGGCGTCGGGCTACAACGCGGTCGCTGAGGGCAATTCGAGCACGGCGGTCGGTGGCTGGCTGTACTACGAGAACGAGGACGGCAATGTCGTGCTCGACCAGACAACGACCGCCAGCGAAGTCGGTGCATCGGCATTGGGTGCTGGAGCGCAGGCACTCGGTGCGTTCAGCACCGCGACCGGTGCGGCCGCCAACGCGACGGGTGCGCAGTCGACTGCGCTGGGCTACAGCAGCAGCGCCGCCACGGACGGGTCGAGCGCGCTGGGCGCATTCTCGGAGGCGACCGGCGGCTTCGCGACCGCAGTGGGCTACGGCAGCGTGGCCAGCGGCGACTACGGCCTGGCGGTGGGTGGTATCGCCGATTACGGCGACCTGCTGATCGGCTTCCCCGGTTTGATCCTGCAGGCGACCGAGGCCAGCGGCGTGGCATCGACCGCGCTGGGCAACGGCGCACTGGCAACCGACCTCGGCGCGACCGCTGTTGGTACGTTGGCCGAGGCGACCGGGGTGCAGGCGACATCGTTGGGCACGCTGGCGTATGCGACCGCGGACGGCGCGTCGGCGCTGGGCAGCGGCAGTTCGGCCAGTGGAGTGGATTCGACGGCGGTCGGCTTCCTGGCCGACGCGTCGGCCGGCAACAGCGTGGCGCTGGGTGCGAACTCGGTGGCCGATCGTGCGGACAGCGTGTCGGTCGGTTCGGCGGGCAGCGAACGCCAGATCACGAATGTGGCGGCGGGCGCAGAAGCGACCGACGCGGTCAACGTCGCGCAGCTCGAGCAAGCGACCCAGTACACCAAGTATTTCGCCGCGTCCGGCGGCGAGGACAGCGACAACGCCGCGTATGCGGACGGTGAGTACGCGACTGCGGCAGGCGAATCGGCGCTGGCCGCGGCGCAAGGTGCTTCGGCGTTCGGTAGTGGGGCGTTCGCGCTCGCCGATAACGCGACTGCAGTTGGCTTCAACGCCGTGGCCGATGGCCAGAACAGTGCCGCGTTCGGCGCTGGCGCTGAGGCGCATGGTGCGGCGAGCGTGGCGGTCGGTGGCAATGCGGTCGACGAGAGTGGTGAGCCGCTCTTGACGCTTGGCGGCCAGCCGGTCGAGACCTCGGCCACCAGTGCGGGCGTTGCCGGCACCGCGGTCGGTGCGAGCGCGGAGGCCACGGGCTTCGCGTCCTCGGCCTACGGCGTGGGCGCATCGGCGCTGGGCGCGCAGTCGTCGGCGTTCGGTGCAATCGCCACGGCCTCGGCGGACTACGCGACGGCCGTCGGCACGCAGGCGATCGCCAGCGGCGCGAGCAGCGTCGCCGTGGGTGGGCCGGCGGATCTGATTCCAGGCCTGGGCCTGCTGGTCTCGACCCGCGCATCGGGCGACGGCGCGGCCGCGTTTGGCAGCGGTGCGATCGCCTCGGGCACGAACGGCACCGCGGTCGGCACCCTCACCGAGGCCGAAGGCGCAGGCAGCGTCGCGCTGGGCTACTTCGCCTATGCGCCCGGCACCAATGCCGCCGCGTTGGGCGCCGAGTCGTGGGCCAGCGGCGAGAACAGCACGGCGGTGGGCTTCTACAGCACGGCCTTGGCCGATAACAGCGTGGCGCTGGGCGCCAACTCCACGGCTGATCGCGACAACACGGTGTCGGTCGGTTCGGCAGGTGAGGAACGACAGATCACCAACGTTGCCGACGGCACCGAGACGACCGACGCCGTGAACCTGGGCCAGTTGCAGGAGGCGACCGCCTACAACCAGTACTTCCGTGCGACCGGCGACGGCGAAGCCTCCGCCGAGGGCGAAGACGCAACCGCGTCGGGCTCGAATGCGATCGCCGAAGCGGATTATTCGACCGCGATCGGCTCGACGACCTACGCCTCGGGCGTTGGATCGTCGGCCTTCGGCAGTGGCGCGAGTGCGAGTGGTCAGTACGCGACGGCGTCGGGCTACAACGCGGTGGCGGACGGCGACTCGAGCACCGCGGTTGGTGGCTGGCTGTACTACGAGAACGAGGACGGCGAGGTCGTGCTCGATCAGACGACGACCGCCAGTGAAGTCGGCGCATCGGCCCTGGGCGCCGGTGCGCAGGCACTCGGTGCGTTCAGCACGGCCACCGGCGCGGCGGCCAGCGCGACGGGGGCGCAGTCGACCGCACTGGGCTACAGCAGCAGTGCCATGACGGATGGGTCGAGCGCGCTCGGCGCGTTCTCGGAAGCGACTGGTGGCTTCGCGACCGCGGTGGGTTACGGCAGCGTGGCCAGCGGCGAGTACGGCTTGTCGGTTGGCGGCATTGCCGACTACGGCGCGCTGGTCTTCGGCTTCCCCGGCTTGATCCTGCAGACGACCGAGGCCAGCGGCGTGGCCTCGACCGCGTTGGGCAACGGCGCACTGGCGACTGATGTCGGTGCGACCGCGGTCGGCACGCTGGCCGAAGCGACCGGCGTACAGACGACTTCACTGGGCACACTGGCCTACGCAACCGCGGATGGCGCCTCGGCGCTCGGAAGCGGCAGTTCGGCCAGCGGCGTCGATTCGACGGCGATCGGCTTCCTGGCTAGGGCGTCGGCCGACAACAGCGTGGCCTTGGGTGCGAGCTCGGTGGCCGATCGCGAGAACAGCGTGTCGGTCGGTGCGGCGGGCAGCGAGCGGCAGATCACCAATGTCGCGGCGGGCGCCGAGGCGACTGACGCGGTCAACGTCGCGCAACTCGAGGAAGCGACCCAGTACAACAAGTACTTTGCCGCGTCTGGTGGTGAGGACAGCGACAACGGCGCCTATGCGGATGGCGACTATGCCACCGCGGCCGGCGAATCGGCACTGGCGTCGGCACAGGGCGCGTCGGCGTTCGGCAGCGGGGCGTTCGCACTTGCGGAGAACGCCACGGCGACCGGCTTCAATGCCGTAGCCAGTGCGAGCCATGCGTTGGCGGCTGGCGCATTGGCCGAGGCATCGGGCGAGTACGCAGTCGCAGTGGGCTCCGAGAGCCTGGCATCGGGCGAATTGGCCACCGCCACCGGCGCCGCTGCGGTCGCCAGTGGCGATGGTAGCTTGGCGTCCGGCGCGCTGGCAGAAGCCGACGGCATCGAATCGACTGCGGTCGGCTTCTATGCGGCCGCGACCGGTGA
Source organism: Luteimonas sp. TWI596 (assembly GCF_039674105.1). NCBI lineage: Bacteria > Pseudomonadati > Pseudomonadota > Gammaproteobacteria > Lysobacterales > Lysobacteraceae > Luteimonas > Luteimonas sp. TWI596. Next base: position 5,929 of record NZ_JBDJMU010000027.1, on the reverse strand, counting down.
CGGCGCGACCGCGGTCGGTGCCGAGAGCATCGCGGACGGCACGACCGCTGCGGCTTTCGGCTTCGGTGCAGAAGCCACCAGCAACTATGCGACCGCGCTCGGCGGATATGCCACGGCGTCGGGCTTCAACAGCACGTCGGTCGGAAACTTCAGCACCGCGAGCGGCTCCAATGCGCTGGCTGTGGGCGCCGACAGCGCAGCGACAGGCGCCGACAGCACCGCTGTGGGCCAGGCGGCAACGGCTTCCGGCACCAACAGCGTGGCGTTGGGTGCGGATTCGATCGCCGATCGCGAAGACAGTGTCTCGGTGGGCTCTGAAGGTGCTGAGCGTCAGATCACCAACGTTGCCGCTGGTACCGAGGACACCGATGCGGTGAATCTGGCACAGCTCAACGCCGCCGCGGACGGCGCCTTGCTCGCGGGCCGCTACTTCCGTGCGACCGGCGACGGCGAAGCCTCCGCCGAGGGCGAAGATGCGACCGCGTCGGGTTCCAACGCGATCGCCGAAGCGGATTACTCGACCGCGATCGGTTCGACCACGTATGCGTCGGGCGTCGGGTCGTCGGCCTTCGGCAGCGGCGCGACCGCGAGCGGCCAGTACGCGACGGCATCGGGCTACAACGCGCTGGCTGAAGGCGACTCGAGCACGGCGGTTGGTGGCTGGTTGTACTACGAGGGTCCGAACGGCGAGTTGCTTGATCAGACCACGACCGCCAGCGAGGTCGGCGCGTCGGCACTGGGCGCGGGTGCGCAGGCACTCGGTGCGTTCAGCACGGCGACCGGTGCGGCTGCCAACGCAACGGGCGTGCAGTCCACCGCGCTGGGCTACAGCAGCAGCGCGGTCACTGATGCGTCGAGCGCATTGGGCGCGTTTTCTGAAGCAACCGGTGGTTTCGCCACGGCGGTGGGCTACGGCAGCGTGGCCAGCGGCGACTACGGCCTGGCGGTCGGCGGCATCGCGGACTACGGCGACGTGCTGATCGGCTTCCCCGGCTTGATCCTGCAGACGACCGAGGCCAGCGGTGTGGCGTCGACGGCGCTGGGCAACGGCGCGTGGGCGACCGACTTCGGCGCAACCGCAGTCGGTACGTTGGCCGAGGCGACCGGCGTGCAGGCGACATCGCTCGGCACACTGGCGTATGCGACCGCGGACGGCGCGTCGGCGCTGGGCAGTGGCAGTTCGGCCAGCGGGGTGGACGCGACGGCGATCGGCTCCCTGGCCCGCGCCTCGGCCGACAACAGTGTGGCGCTGGGTGCGAACTCGGTGGCCAATCGCGAAAACAGCGTGTCGGTCGGTTCGGCGAACAACGAGCGCCAGATCACCAATGTCGCGGCTGGCTCACAGGCCACTGACGCGGTCAACGTCTCGCAGCTCGAGGAGGCGACCCAGTACAACAAGTACTTCGCCGCGTCGGGCGGTGAAGGAAGCGACCAAGCGGCCTATGTGGATGGCGAGTACGCCACCGCCGCAGGCGAGGCGGCATTGGCCTTCGGGCAAGGCGCTTCGGCGTACGGCAGCGGTGCCCATGCATCGGCAGCGAACAGTGTGGCGATCGGCTTCAACAGCTTCGCCGCAGCGGAGGGCGCGGTCGCAATCGGCGGACTTGGCCAGGCTTACGACGAGTTCAATAGTCCGATCATGGAAGATGGCGAGGCTGTCCTGGTATCGACACAGGCTGAGGCGGGCGGCACTGCTGTCGGCTCGGGTGCACTCGCAACGGGACAAAATGCCACCGCCTTGGGCAATGGCGCCCAGGCGCTAGGTGACAACAGCTATGCCGGTGGCATGAAGTCGCGGGCTACCGGTAACTGGAGCACAGCGGTCGGTAGCAATGCTTGGGCCAGTGGCGACGATGCCACCGCGACCGGCGCTTACGCTTGGGCGACCGCCCACGGGGCCACGGCATACGGCACGTCCGCGTGGGCGACGTCGGCGAATGCCTCGGCGTTCGGCTATGGCGCCTGGGCCGACGGGTTGGGCGCGACCGCGTTGGGCATGGACACGTGGGCCGATGGCGTCAACGCCATTGCTGTGGGACGCGGTGCGTTGAGCACTGCCGACCAGGCGATCGCGATCGGCGCGACGTCGCTCGCTGACGGCGTTGGCGCGGTCGTGGTGGGACGCGGCGCCTTGGGTCTTGCGGACGGCGGAGTCGCACTGGGCTCCCGTGCCATGGTCGATGCCAAGGGCGGTCTCGCGCTCGGTGCCAACACCAGCGTCGTGTCCGAAGGTAGCGTTGCCCTCGGAGAAGGCGCACGCGCGGACCGGGCCGGCGCGGTGTCAGTTGGTGCGTCGGCGGCGTGGACCGACGAGTCCGGCGTCACGCATGAGGCGAGGCAGCGCCAGATCACCAACGTCGCGGCTGGCACCGAGGACACCGATGCCGTGAACGTGGCGCAGCTCAATGCGGTCTCTGCCGGTCTGGGCAATCTCGCCGAAAATGCGCTGGTCTACGACGACGACAGCAAGGCGCAGGTCACGCTTGCCGGTGAAGAGGGCACGGTAATCTCCAACGTCAAGAGCGGCGAGGTCTCGGCGACAAGCACCCAGGCGATCAACGGCAGTCAGCTTCACGGTGCGATGCAGTCGGCGGCCGACATCTTCGGCGGCGGTGTCACGATGACGGCCGCCGGCACGTTGAGCATGCCGAGCTACGCGATCCAGGGTGCCAACTACACCTCGATCGGCGACACCTTCGCTGCACTCGACAACCAGATCACCGAGCTCAAGACGCGTGTGGGCCAGGTCGAGACGGTGATCGAGTCCGGCGCCGGCACCAATGACCAAGTGGCGGTGGGCGGCGATACGCCGGCGACGATCGCCGACGGCTCCAACGGTGTCGCGGTCGGTGATGGTGCCCAGACCGGGGGGCAGAATGGCGTGGCGGTGGGTGGCGATGCCTACGCGCATGGTCCCAACGACACCGCCATCGGCGGCAATGCCAAGGTGTACGCGGACGGCAGCACGGCGCTCGGTGCCAACACGACGATCACCGCCGAGGCGACCAACGCAGTGGCTGTCGGTGAGGGTGCGAGCGTGAGCGCGGCGTCGGGCACGGCGCTGGGACAGGGGGCGTCGGTCACTGCGGAGGGGGCGGTGGCGCTGGGACAGGGTTCGGTCGCCGACCGCGCCAACACCGTCTCGGTCGGCAGCGCGGGCAATGAGCGTCAGATCACCAACGTCGCGGCCGGTACCGCTGCGACCGACGCGGCCAACGTCGGCCAGGTCAACGCAGGGGTCAGCGAGGCGAAGGCCTATGCCGACACCACCGCGACGCAGGCGGTGGCCACGTCCAAGGCCTACACCGACCAGAAGTTCGCGACCTGGAACGACAGCTTCGAAACGTTCAAGGGCGATGTCGATCGCCGGTTCTACGACACCGAGCGTCGCATCGACCGTCAGGGCGCGATGGGGGCCGCGATGTTGAACATGGCCACCAGCGCCGCCGGCATCCGCACGCAGAACCGCGTCGGCGTCGGTGTCGGCTTCCAGGGCGGCGAGAGCGCGCTGTCGCTCGGCTACCAGCGCGCGATCAGCGAACGCGCCACGATCACCGTGGGCGGTGCGTTCAGCGGCGATGAGAAATCCGTGGGTGTGGGCGCCGGCTTCGGCTGGTAATCCCGCGGGGACAGGTGGGCTTTGCCCGCCGGTCCGCGGTTCGATGGCATCGGGGCCACCTGCTGCCATCCATGCGACGTCCGTCGGGGCGGCGGCCTTGTGCTGCCGTGCCGACGCTTCCGAGGTCCAAAACTTCAACGAGGGTCCAAAATGAAGAACAGCATCATCCCCAGCGCCCTGGCCATCGCGGTCGGTGCGGTGCTCGCCACCGGTGCCGTCCATGCGGGCAAGACCCAGCGCCCGTCCGACAAGGCGGGGACCGAGGTGCCATTGCAGCAATCGGATGCGACCCCGATCCGACGCTTCATCGTCGAGTATCGGGATGGCGCGCGGGAGCGGCAGGACCAGCAGGCAGCGGTTGCGGGTGTGCGTACCGCGCTTGCCCGCTCGGGCATCGTGCGCGGTGCCACCAAGGCGAACAACGTGCAGTACCTGCGCACGCTCGCGACCGGGCATCAGGTGATGCGCCTGGCCCAGGGCGTGGACCGTGTCTCGGCCGAAGCCCTGATGCGCCAGATCGCCGCCGATCCGAACGTCAAGTCGGTCGCGCCAGACCGTCTGCGCCAGATCGCCGCCGCGCCGGTGCAGCCAGCCTACGTCCCCAACGATCCGGGGCTGGAATGGCAGTGGCACATGCTCGCGCCCGACGGCACCGTGACCGGCGACGGCGGCCCCAACCGCGGCGGCGTCAACGCGCCCGCCGCGTGGGACCTCACGGACGGCGACGGCATCACGATCGCGGTGCTCGACACCGGCATTACCGAACACCCCGACATCGACAGCTCGCTCGGCGATGCCGGCTACGACTTCATCTCCGACAAGCTCGTGTCTGGCCGCGCCACCGATGACCGCGTGGCGGGCGGTTGGGACCTGGGTGACTGGACGATCGGCTACCCCGGCGCGGAGACCTGCCAACAGCGCAACAGCAGCTGGCACGGCACCCACGTCGCCGGGACCGCCGGTGCGCAGCGGACCGACAACGGTGTCGCGGTCACCGGCGTTGCCTACGGCGCCAAGATCCTGCCGGTCCGCGTCCTTGGCCATTGCGGTGGCTACGATTCGGACATCGTCGACGCCATCATCTGGGCGGCGGGCGGAGACGTGGATGGCGTGCCGGCCAATGCCAACCCCGCGCATGTCATCAACCTGAGCCTGGGCGGCACCGGGGCCTGTTCGGCAGCCGAGGCCGACGCGATCGCGCAGGCGAATGCGCTCGGCGCGACCGTGGTGATCGCCGCGGGCAACAGCAATGCCGACGTGGCGAACTTCTCGCCGGCCAACTGCCCGGGCGCGATCGCCGTCGCGTCCAACGGCATCACCAGCCGCCGTGCGTACTACTCCAACTACGGCACGGGCATCGACATCTCGGCCCCGGGTGGCGGCGTCTACGCCAATGACAGTAGTTCGGGCACGCAGATCAATGACGGCTTCGTGTGGCAGGCCAAGAACCCGAGCACGACGACGCCCACGCCGCTGGCGAGCTTCACCAACGTCCCGACCGCTGGCACCGCCGGCACCTCGCAAGCCTCGCCGCACGTCGCCGGCGTGGTTGCGCTGATGCAGGGTGCGCGCCTGGCCGCTGAGCTGCCGCTGCTCACCCCGGAGGAAGTGCTCGATGTGCTCAAGCGCACCGTCACGCCCTTCACCGTGGCCCCGTCGACCAGCCAGCCGATCGGCCCGGGCATCGTCAATGCCGGCGCTGCGGTGATGAAGGCCATCGAGCCGCCGTGCGATCCGGAGGTCGAGACCTGCGCGCCGGATTCGACGCCGATTGGCAATGGCGTGCCCATGCGCAGTCTGGCGGGTACAGCGGGCAGCGAGACGCTGTACTCGATCGAAGTGCCGGCTGGCGTGACCGGTGCGCTGACGATCACCACCAGTGGTGGCAGCGGCGACGTCTCGCTCCATGTCAGCCTCGACGAGGCGCCGGCACAGACCGGGACCTGGAACTCGACGCGTCCGGGTAACACCGAGACTGTCCGGATCAATCGGCCAGCCGCGGGCATCTACTACATCAAGCTGGCCGGCACGCGCGCCTACAGCAACGTGACTCTGCAGGCGAAGTTCACGGCGCCGGCTCCGGTGGTTTAAGACCGCCGCCGCACCCGCAAGGACGCGGGTGCGGTCCACCATTCGAGCCCGCGGCCAGCCGCGGGCTTTTTGCGGCACTTTTCCCGAATCAAGGCGGGCGTTGGCGTTCACTTCGGATGAGTGGCGCAGGGGCCGCCCACCCGAAAAACCGGGGTGGGAATTGCAATTTGGCAAAGGAAAAATTAAAAATTACCACCAGCTTGGTATAAAATGGGAGAC
>NZ_JBDJMU010000026.1:0-40949 GCF_039674105.1 Luteimonas sp. TWI596 | reverse complement strand
CAGCCTCTTGATCGTCTTCCGGTCGAACATCCCCTCACCCTTGCGCCCTGGAATCAGGCATCAAGCGTAACGGTGGCTGGCAAAGGACTCCCCGCTAATCTGCGAAGAACCCTTTTTTTGAAGTCGGGGGAGCTTGCGTCTGCTCGCTTTATCAGGCCGCCTTCTCCGGCGCGCGTCACGCCGGCCGGGGACTGCTCCCCGGCTCGGTCAGCCCGCTCCGCGGTCCGGCCCGGCGAAGCGCGCCGGGCGTTCGTGTGGGCTGCGCGGCATGCCGCGCGAGCAGCCCGCACTCACCCATGGCTGACTCGCCGCCGCGGGCCATCCCTGGCCCGCTATCGCAATCCCCGACCAGCACGACGCACTGAGGCCGACAGCGCGCGCCTTCTTCAAGCAGGCGACTCCGTATCCAACCGAAGTCGGGTTGCCAATGTCCGCAGCAGCGGACTGACGGTCGGTGGCCGCGTCGAGCGCGCCAGGGACGGCGCGCGCCCGAGTCAAGGCAGGGTGAGCATGGATGGCGTGCGCGGCACTGCCGCGCATCTATGCGAACGCCACGCGTGCTTCGCGTGGCCGGACCGCGAAGCGGCCTTGCCGAGGGAAGAGCGGCTTCCGGCCGGCAGGCCGTTGTCCATCCGAAGTCAAGCGCGCCTTCGACTTTTAAGACAAGTACTTCGTGTGCGCTCGCGCGAAAGGCAGACAAGTGGCGCGTGGTCTGTGAGCCCATCGGTCGTATGCTGTCGCGCCGCGATCGCCCCAGTCGTGTCATGACCGTGATGTCCGTATCCCCGCGCCGACCACTGCGCATCGCCATCGTCGGCTACGGCACCGCCGGCCAGGCGTCTGCTGTGCTGCTCGCGCGCGACGGCCACCGGGTCGAGGTCTACGAGCGCGCGCCGGCGCCCGGGCCGGTGGGTGCCGGCTTCCTGCTGCAGCCCAGCGGCCTGCAGGTGCTCTGGCGCATGGGCCTGTTGCCGCAGGTGCTCGGCCATGGTGCACGCGTGGATCGCCTGTTTGGCGAAACGCCCTGCGGCCGCGCGGTCATGGACATCCGCTACGCCGGGCTCGACCCGCGCCTGTACGGCCTGGGCATGCAGCGCGGCGCGCTGTTCGAACTGCTCGACCAGGCCTGGGGCGAGCGCACCGCATTGCATCCCGGCGTTACGGTCGCCGGCCCGGACGAGGCCGACGACCGCTGGCTGGTCGACGCGACCGGGCAGCGCCATGGGCCGTTCGACCTGGTCGTCGTCGCCGACGGCGCGGCGTCCCGGCTGCGTGCCCTGATCGGCGGTGTGCGCCACGATCGGGTCTATCCGTGGGGTGCGCTGTGGTGCCTGCTGGCCGCACGCGACTGGCCATTCGCCAACGCGTTGCGCCAGCGCTATGTCGCCGCGCGTCGGATGGTCGGCCTGCTGCCGGTCGGCGGGCGGCCCGGCGATCCCGAGCCGCGGTTGAGCTTCTTCTGGAGCCTGCCGATCGCCGGATTCGACGATTGGCAGGCGACCGCGCTCGATCGTTGGCACGACGAGGTCGCCGCCATCTGGCCCGAGGCGGCGGCCTTGCTCGACGCGACCACGACGCATGCCCAACTGGCGCGCGCGAGCTATCGCGACGTCGTGCTACGACGCTGGCATCGTGGCCGCTGGGTGCTGCTCGGCGACGCGGCGCATGCGATGAGCCCGCAGCTGGGGCAGGGCGTGAACATGGCGCTGCTCGATGCCGAGGCGCTGCGCGACGCGTTGCGCTCGCACGCCCCCGCCGACGCACTGCCGGTCTACCAGCAACTGCGCGCGCGGCACGTCGGGATCTACCAATTCTGGAGCCGGTGGCTGACCCCGATCTTCCAGTCCGACCGCGATCTCATCGCGCGGGCGCGCGATGTGGCGTTCCTGCCGATGGGGCGGATGCCCGGTGGACGCGGGCACATGCTGCGCGTGCTCAGCGGCACCCAGCGCGGCGCCTTCGGCGCGCTTGCGTTGGCGCCAGACTTCGTCGAAGCCTTGCAGGCGCCGGTTGACGCGTTCGACGGGGCTGCGGTCGGGTCGTCGATGGCCTGACCGGCGCGCCTGGCATGGGCGAGAATCGGCGCAGGTCCGAGGATGGAGACGCGCGCCATGGCCACAGACGCCACCCACGAGGTCGACAACCAGCCGCCGGAGTTCGCGCCGCGCGACCTCTGGCACGACGATGTCGCGCTGCGCGAGGCCGTGGCCCGCGAAGGTGGCGACGCTTTCGCCGATCGACTGGCGGGATATGGCGTCCTCGCCGGCGATGCGCTCTACGCAGCAGGCTTCGACGCCAACCGCGATCGGCCGCGGCTGCGCACGCACGACCGTTTCGGTCACCGCATCGACCGCGTCGAGTTCCACCCCGCCTACCACCAGCTGATGGAGGCCGCGATCGGTCATGGCGTCGCCGGCCTGTCGTGGGCGCAATCGGTGCCCGGCGCGCACGTGGCGCGCGCGGCGCTGGCGTATCTGCATCACCAGGCCGATGCAGGCACCAGTTGCCCGCTGACGATGACCCACGCCGCGGTCCCGGTGCTGCGTCGCGAGCCACGCCTGCGCGCCTGGGCCGACAAGGTCGCGACGATGCGCTACGACGCCCGCGATGTGCCGGTCGAGGACAAGGCCGGCGTCACGCTCGGCATGGGCATGACCGAGAAGCAGGGCGGCAGCGATGTGCGCAGCAACACCACGCGGGCGACCCCGACGAGCGACGAGGGGGCGTATACGCTGCGCGGCCACAAGTGGTTCTTCTCGGCGCCGATGTCCGACGGCTTTCTGGTGCTGGCGCAGGCCGGCGCCGGGCCGAGCTGCTTCCTCATGCCCAGACGCCTGCCGGGCGGCGAGCGCAACGACTTCCGGCTGATGCGGCTTAAGGACAAGCTCGGCGATTGGAGCAACGCCTCGGCCGAGATCGAGTTCCATCGCGCCTGGGCGCTGCGGGTCGGCGAGGAGGGCCGCGGCGTGGCGACGATCCTGGAAATGGTGATGCTGACCCGGCTCGATTGCATGCTCGCCGCCGCCGCGCAGATGCGCATGGCGCTCGCCCAGGCGCTGCATCACGCCCGCCACCGGCGTGCGTTCGGCCGCGCGCTCGCCGAGCAGCCGCTGATGCGCAACGTGCTCGCCGATCTTGCGATCGAAGCCGAGGCGGCGGTCGCCCTGGCGCTGCGTGTGGCCGGCGCAGTCGATGCTGCGCCGCGCGACCCGGCGCAGGCGGCCTTCGCGCGTGTGGCCACAGCGATCGGCAAGTACTGGCTGTGCCGACGCGCGCCGGCGTTCGTCAACGAGGCGCAGGAATGCCTCGGTGGTGCGGGCTACATCGAGGAATCGATCCTGCCGCGCCTGTACCGGCAGGCACCGCTGAACTCGATCTGGGAGGGCAGCGGCAACCTGCAATGCCTGGACGTGCTGCGCGCGCTCGCACGCGAACCCAAGGTCATGGCGGCGCTGCAGGCGCAGATCGAGGCCGCACGCGGCACGGATGCGGCGTTCGACGCTGCGGCAGACCGTCTTGCCGACCAGCTCGCCGACGCGGCGCGTGCCCCGCAGGACGCCGAACCGCAGGCACGGCGGCTGGTCGAGGCGACCGCGCTGGTCCTGCAGGGAGCGGTGTTGCTGCGCGCGAACAGTCCCGTCGCCCCGGCATTCTGCGCCAGCCGGCTGGCCAGCGCCCATGCGCTGGCGCTCGGCACGCTCGAGCGCGGAATCGATCTCGACGCGCCGCTGGCGCGCGTGCTGCCGGACTGACCCGGCAAGATCAAATGGGACGTGGCGCTGGTGCTCGCGCGTCTCATGGTGTCCCCGGCCATGCCAGGGTGGGGCACGACCGCGGGCAGGTGGCCCTGGGGCATCCCCCAGGGTTGACGACGGTCGTCGATTGGTTCATTAATTAAGTAATTCGTTAACTGATTGGGTCGCTATGGACCGTGTCTTCGAAGCACTGGCCTCGACGCCGCGCCGACAAATCCTTGCCTACCTCCACGCTGGCGAGCTGACCGCCGGCGAGATCGCCGAGCGGTTCGACTTCAGCAAGCCCGCGCTGTCGGGGCATCTGCGCATCCTTGAGCAGGCCGGACTGATCGCCCGCGAGAAACGTGGCCAGTTCGTGCATTTCAGGCTCGTGCCCGAGCGCCTGGCCAACACCGTCTTCGCCTGGGCGTCGGAGCTGTGCCCGGTGGCGCGTCCGCTCAAGCGCGAGCGCCGCAAGGCCGCGGACTGACGCATCTATCCGACAGGAACCTGACGATGCTGCATACGACCGAGGTTTCCGAGACGTTTCCCGGCGTCCACCTGCCGTCGCATAGCGGCGGCCTGCCGGTCGAGGTCACGCTGATCGCGCAATTGGCACCCGGCCAGGGCGATCCGCTGATCGCCGATGCCGCCCGGCGCCAGCGCGGGCATCCAGGCTTCGTCGACGCGCACGACGAACCCTCGTCGCGGATCGGCGCGATGGATCTGGCGCGCGGCGATCCGTCCTCGCTCTACACCTTCAGCGTCGGCCCGGGCGGCCATCCCTTCCACCGTCACGCCGGCAACCGCATGTTCACCGCGGTCTCGGGCAGCGCCGGCGCGCAACTGCGGTTCTCGACCGCATCGCAGGCGCAGCTCGACGCCGATCCGGCCGCGTTCGTGCGTGCGTTGCATCTGGTCGACATTCCGCCGGACTGCCTGTTCACCGTGCGCTTCGGCGGCGGCACCTGGCACCAGTTCGTCTCGCGCAGTCCGGCGCTGCCGCACCCGGCGCTGTTCGCGCTGTCCTGCCATCCCGATGAACTGTCGGGCGAACTGCCGGCCGACGTGCGCCGGCGCGTGCTCGACAACGCCGCCGATATTCCCTCGCTGACCGAACTGCTGCCGCCGGCGGTGCAGGCGCTGCTCGACGCGGCGTTGCGCGCGCCGGCGCGTATTGCGACGACCTCGTTGTCGCTGCACGTGCCGCCGACGTCGCTGGCGGCGCGTGTGTGCGCCGGGGTCCGGGCTTGGACGGGACGCCTGCGTCGGCGGCTGCCGGCGCGGCGCGCCAGCGGGTTCCGAACCGAAAACGTCGGCCGCCGCCAGGTCGACCGAATCGTCCCGCCGCCCGGTTCGCTGCTGCAGGCGCAGCTGCCGGGCGCCGGGCACGAGGACGCGGTGGCGGTCTGCCTGGAGGCTGGGGAGTGCGCCGACGCGCGGCCGGCGACGGCGATGGCCGCGCTGCTCGAAGGATTCGACGCCAATCCGCCGTCCGGTGTGACGCAGCTGATGGCGTTTCGCAACATGCTCGTGCGTCCGTTCGGCCTGCGGACCTCGCCGCTGGGCTGCCCGGCGTCGTCGCTGCTGTCGGACGAGGCGCCGGGCCGCTTCGCCGGGCGTTTCCCGGTGCTGGCCGAACGCGCATCCACCGATGGCGACTGCGTGGAGGTCGTGCTCGGTGCCGACGACCGGCACCTCGCGTTCCGCACCTGCATTCGCGTCGAGGCGTTGCCCGGCGGTGGCCTGCGCTGCGCGATGGCGACGCGTGTGCGCACGCGCAACTGGTTCGGGCGCTTCTACCTGGCGACGATCCGGCACGTGCACATGGCCTACATCGCGCCGGCGATGCTGCAACTGGCGGTCGATCACGCGGTCCGGGGGCTGGGCGTCGGTGCCGCCGCCGGGGGCACGAGTGCGCGGCCCCGCGGGCCGGGCACAGTCGCCGCGCAGCCTCAGTCGATGAACTGCAGTTTGGCCAGTTCCGCGTAGAGGCCGCCCTGGGCCAGCAGTTCGGCGTGCGTGCCCTGGGCGACGATCCGCCCACGGTCGAGCACGACGATGCGATCGGCCTTGAGGATCGTCGCCAGCCGATGCGCGATGACCAGCGTGGTGCGGCCCTGCATCAGGCGGGCGAGCGCGTGCTGCACCGCATGCTCGCTTTGCGCGTCGAGCGCCGAGGTCGCTTCGTCGAGCAGCAGGATCGGTGCGTCGCGCAGCAGCGCGCGGGCGATCGCGATCCGCTGCTGCTGGCCGCCCGACAGGCGCGCGCCGCGTTCGCCGAGCTGGGCGTCGTAGCCTTCGGGCAGGTCGACGATGAACTCGTGCGCCTCGGCCGCGCGCGCCGCGGCCTCGACCTCGGCGTCGGTCGCGTCGAGCCGGCCGTAGCGGATGTTGTCGCGGGCACTGGCGGCGAAGATCGTCGGGTGCTGCGGGACCATCGCGATCAGCTCGCGCAGTGCCGCGGGATCGAGCGTGCGCAGGTCCGCGCCGTCGATCGACAACGCGCCGGTCTCCGGGTCGTGGAAGCGCAGCAGCAGCGACAGCACCGTGCTCTTGCCCGCGCCGGAAGGACCTACGAGCGCCACCGTTTCGCCGGGCGCAACGTGCAGCGTGAAGCCATCGAGCGCCGGGGTGTCGGGGCGGCTCGGGTAATGGAAGGTGACCCCGTCGAAACGCAACGCGCCGCGCGCCGGCTGGACGATCGCGGCGGGCGTGGCCGGTGCCCGGATCGACGGCGATTCGTCGAGCAGTTCGGAGATCCGGCCCATGCCGCCGGCGGCGCGCTGCAGGTCGTTCCAGACCTCGGCCAGCGCACCGACCGAGCCGGCGCCGAACAGCGCGTAGAGCACGAACTGGCCCAGCGTGCCGGCGCTCATCCGTCCGGCGACCACATCGTGCGCGCCCGACCACAACACCACGGTGACCGCACCGAAGATCAGCGTGATCGCGATCGCGGTGATGATCGCCTGCAACCCGATGCGCCGGCGCGCGGTCGCGACCGAGGTGCGCACGGCATCACCGAAACGGCCGCGCTCGTAGGGTTCGCGCGCATGCGCCTGCACGGTGCGGATCGCGCCCAGCGTCTCGTTGGCCAGCGCGTTCGCATCCGCGATGCGATCCTGGCTCTGCCGCGAGACCTTCTCCAGCTTGCGCCCGCCCAGCACCAGCGGCAGCACGAACAGCGGAATGCCCACCAGCGTGTAGGCCGCAAGGCGCGGACTGGTGACCACCAGCATCGTCAGGCTACCGAGCACCATCACCACACTGCGCAACGCGACCGACATGGTCGTGCCGACGACCGAGCGCAGCAGTTCGGTGTCCGCGCTCAGGCGCGAGACCAGGTCGCCACTGCGGTTCTGCTCGAAGAACGCCTGGTCCAGGTCCAGCAGGTGCCCGTAGAAGCGGTTGCGCAGGTCGGCGACGACGCGCTCGCCCAGCAGCGAGACGAAGAAGAACCGCGCTGCGGTCGCCAATGCCAGCGCGACCGCGACGACCAGCAGCAGCGCGAACGCGGTGTCGATCTGATCGCCGCCGGTGAAGCCGTGGTCGATCATGCGTCGCACCGCCAGCGGCAGACTCAGCGTCGCCAGCGACGAGGCCGCCAGTGCGATCAGCCAGGCGACGAACAGGCCGCGCTGGCGCATGACGAACGGCCACAAGGTTTTCAGTGCACCGATGCGCACCTTCGGTTTGCCGGGCTCAGCCACGGTGGAGCGGGATCGGAAGGCCATCAGGCATTGTCGTCGATGCGGATACGGTTTCGGGTGGCATCGCGCAGCCGGGTTTTCAAGTCGGCGACGCGGTCGAGCGGCAATTCGATGCGCAACAGCGCGCCGTCGGCATCGAAACGCTCGTCGAGCTTGTGTGCGTCGGCCGCCGGCAGTGCGGCGTGCAACGTGCCCAGGGTATCGAACGGTGCACGCACCTGCAGAACGCAGGTGTCGATCAGCGGCATGCGGGCCGCGGTGCGCAGGCACTCGGCCGCGCAGCCGCCGTAGGCGCGGACCAGGCCGCCGGCACCGAGCTTGATCCCGCCGAACCAGCGCACGACGACCACCGCCACTCGGTCGAATCCCTGGCCGTCGATCGCGGCCAGGATCGGCCGCCCGGCAGTGCCGGCCGGCTCGCCATCGTCGCTGGAGCGGTACTGGTCGCCCAGCCGCCAGGCCCAGCAGTTGTGGGTGGCATCGGGCACGGCCACCTGCTGCAGGAACGCCGCCGCATCGTCGGCGCCGGTGATCGGCGCGGCATGGGCGACGAAGCGGCTGTGCTTGACCTCGAGGACGTGACTGGCGCTCGCGGCCAGGGTGTCGAGCGGCATCGCGATCTCAGTCCAGCAGGGCGCGCAGGTCGGGCGGCAGCTCGGCCTGCGGATGGCGACGGTGGAACTCGGCCAGGCTGGCACGGGCGGCGCCGATGTCGCCGGCATCGAGCAACTCGCGCACGCGCGCCAGCCAGGCCTCGCGGACTTCCGGCGCGTCGGCCGATGCCGGCGGCGCGTCGTCCTCGGGCAGGTCTTCGATGATCGCCATCGCCTGGGGTTGGGCCCGCGCGGCCATGGGCCGGGCCACCGATGCCAGGTCGGCTTCGGCGGCCGCATCGCGTTGCATCGATGCCGGCTCGGTGGTCGTCACGCGGTTGCCGTAGGCCGTGGCCGCGGATTCGGCGCCGCGCGTCGGGCCCCAGCCCGCGGCCTGGCGCGCGTCCGGCGGCGGCAGTGCCGCGATGGGGGGCTCCGCCTCGCGGGCGATGGCGGCGGGCGCCTCGACGGGGGGCGAGGCCTTCGGCTGTGGGGCGTCCTGGGCGGGGACCGCCTCGGGCTCGTGCATCCGGGCCGGCACCTGTGCCACGGCAGGGGCCGGTGCGTCGTGGGCCGCTGCCGGCGCGGCCTCCTGCACGGCGTCCGCGCGCTCGGCCCAGGCCGCATGCGGCGCTTCGGGCACCGGCCGCAGTTGCCAGGCGACGCCGACCGCGACCGCCAGTGAGGCTGCGGCACCGAACGCCACCGGCCAGCGGCGACGTCGGCGCTGAGCCGCCCGTGCGGGCGCCTGGGACGCCACGGCCTGCGCCGGCCCGGCCGCGTCCTGCGCCGCGTCGCGCGCGGCCGCGAGAATCGCGGCATCGACCGCCGGGGACGGCGCGGCCTGGCCCGAGGCCAGACGGTCGGCCAGCCACTGCTCCTCGGGCGTCAGCGGTTCGCGGTCGGGGCTGTTCATGAGGTCAACGTCGCGCGCAGTTTGTCCATCGCATAGCGCAGCCGCGATTTCACCGTCTCGCGGCCCACACCGGTGATCCGGCCGATCTCTTCGAGCGTGAGCTCGTGTTCGAGCCGCAGCAGCACGACTTCGCGCTGCTCGTCGGGCAGCGCATCGAGCGCAAGCTGCAGACCGCGCCGCTGCTCGAACTGCGAGAGCTGCCGCTCCGGATCGTCCGGATCGACGATGCGTGCGGTCCGCAGCTCGGCATCTTCGGGGGGCGGCGGGCGATGCTGCGCCGCGCGCCAGTGGTCGGTCAGCCGATTGTGGGCGATGCGGTAGAGCCAGGTCGCGAACAGCGCATCGGGTCGCCAGCCCTCACGCGCCGCGATGACCCGCTGCCAGACATCCTGGAAGATCTCCTCGGCGAGCGCGGGGTTGCGCACCTGACGCACCAGGAAGCGATAGAGCTTGTCGCGATGGCGCCGATAGAGCGTCTCGAACGCGGCGACGTCGCCCGCGGTCCATGCCAGCATCAGGGCGTCGTCGCCGGGGGGCTCCTGCTGGCTGGCGACATCGTACATGCGTCGCAGAGTACGTGGCGCGGCGCCGGGCGTGAAGCCCGCACGAGCCGTGCGGCGGGGGCGGGCGAGGGCGGACATGCCCTGGACAACGCGCGGACGCGGCCAACGGGGTTGCGTCCGCGGCAGTCGACGCGCTTTTGGGTATGCTGCCGCGGGATCCAAATCGTCGAGCACCGTGCCTGCCTGCCATCGCATGAACGCGGCCGTTGCCGCCGACGACGCCGAAGCGCCACTGCGCGCCGTCATCGCGACGGCGCCTGCGGGTGCGGCCGTCGCGGTGACGTGGGCCTCCCACGCGTCGGGCACCGGTGTGCTGATCTCCGACCAGGCGCCCAGCGGCCTGGCTGCGCTGGCGGACGCGACCCTGCGCGCAGGCGCCGAGGGCGACACGACGGCGCCGGCGGGGTTGCGGCGCCGCGCCCGCGCGATGGTGCACGACGATGACCGGCTCGCGATCGCGATCGAGGTCGCCGCAGGCGATGACGCCGCCGCCGCAGCCTGGTTGCCCGCGGCCGTGCACGGCGTGGCCGGGGTGCTGGCCCTGGCACGCGCCGAGCGCCGGTTCGAATCGATGCGCCGGGCCGAACGGTTGCAGCAGGCGCTTTACGAGATCGCCGAACTGGCCAGTTCCACGCTGGACATGGACGAGGTGCTGGCGCGCATCCATGCCGTCGTCGGCCGGCTGACCACGGCCGAGAACTTCTACATCGTGCTCTACGACGACTTGCGCGAGACGCTGCGCTTTTTGTACTTCGTCGACGAACGCGATCCCTGGCAGGCCGATCCGCAGCGCGAGTTGTCCATCGCGCAGATGCCCGACAGCCTGACCACGGTGTTGCTGCGCGAGGGACAGCCCATGCTGGGGCCGTCGGCCGTCCTGCGCGCGCAGTATGGCCTCCCGGACAGCGATACCCTGCACGGCCCCGACAGCGCCGACTGGCTCGGCGTACCGCTGCGCCGCGACGGGCGCATCTGCGGCGCGCTCGTGGTGCAGAGCTACGACCAGCCCAACCGCTACCGCGACGAGGACCGGGCGCTCCTGGAGTTCGTCGCCCAGCACATCCTCACTGCGCTCGATCGCAAGCGCGCCCAGGCCGAGCTCGAGCGTCGGGTCGCCTCGCGCACGCAGGAACTGCAGACCGCCAACCGCGGGCTGCAGGCGCAGATCGTCGAGCGCGAGCGCGCCGGGACGTTGCAGCGTGCACTGTACCGGATCAGCGAGCTGTCGGCCGCGCCCGGCAGCCTGGAGCGCTTCTACGCGGACCTGCATGCGATCGTCGGCGAACTGCTGTACGCGCGCAATTTCTATATCGCCATGCTCAGCCCCGACGGCTCCCGGCTCGAGTTCCCGTACTCGATCGATGAGCGCGATGCGATCCGCCGGGCCCGGCCTCGCGGCGACGGCTTGACCGAGTACGTGATCGCGACCGGCGCGCCGTTGCTGGCCATGCACGAGGACATCAGACGGCTGGAGGCGGCGGGGGCGCTGCGCAGTCACGGCAGTCACGCGCAATGCTGGCTGGGCGTGCCGCTGGGCCGCGATGGCCGGCCGGTCGGGGTGATCGCGGTGCAGAGCTACGATCCGCAGATTACGTTCTCGCCCAACGACCAGGCACTGCTGACGTTCGTGGCCCATCACATCGACAGCGCGATGGACCGCAAGCGGGCCCAGGAACAACTCAAGGCCGCGCACACCGAACTGGAGTTCCGTGTCGAGGCGCGCACTCGCGAATTGGAGCGCGCCAACCGCGAGTTGCGCGCACAGATCAGCGAGCGCATCCGCGCTCAGCAGCGTCTGGTCCATCAGGCGCGCCACGACCCGCTGACCGGGTTACCCAATCGTGTCCAACTGCTCGAACGTCTCGATGCTGCGCTGTCGCCGCTGCGCGAGGGCGGACGGGCGGCGTTCGCGGTGCTGTTCCTCGATCTGGACCGCTTCAAGCTGGTCAACGACAGCGTCGGCCACGCGGCCGGCGACGCGATGCTGGTGGAAATCGCCCAGCGCATCACCGCCTGGCTGGGCCCCGACGACCTCGCGGCCCGGCTGGGCGGCGACGAGTTCGCGATCCTGCTCGGTGGCGTCGACGATCCGGAGGTCGCCGACCGGCGGGCAAGCGCGCTGCTGGCGGCCCTGGCCAAACCGGTGTGGGTGGCCGGGCGTGAGTTGTTCCCGTCGGCGAGCATCGGCATCGCGATGTCCCATCCCGAGTACGTGGACGGCGACGGCGTGCTGCGCGATGCGGACGCGGCGATGTATCGGGCCAAGGCCTGCGGGCGCGATCGCAGTGAGCGCTTCGACGAGGCGATGCGGGCCGAGGCCATGCGCCTGCTGGACCTGGAGGCCGACCTGCGCCGGGCGATCCTGCAGGATGCGTTCGAGCCACACTTCCAACCGATCGTGCGTCTGGCCGATGGCGCAGTGGTGGGATACGAGGCCTTGCTGCGCTGGCGGCACGAGGTGCACGGCCTGCTGTCGCCGGCCGAGTTCATCGGCGTCGGCGAGGACAGCGGGCTGATCGAGCAGGTCGACTGGCTGATGTATCGCCATGTGTTCCGGCGCATGGCGACCGATGCCGGGACCGGCTATATCTCGATCAACGTCTCGCCACGGCACTTTCGCTCCGAGGACTTTGTCGAGCGGCTGTTGCGGCTGATCGACGAGGCGGGCGCCGATCCGCGCCGGCTGCGGATCGAGATCACGGAGGTCGCGCTGCTCGACGATGCGCCGCGTGCGCTGCGCATGCTCAATGTGCTGCGCAGTCATGGCGTGCTGGCGCTGCTCGACGACTTCGGCACCGGCTTCTCGGCGCTGTCGTATCTGCACCGCTTCCCGATCCAGGCGCTGAAGATCGACCAGAGTTTCGTGCTCGGGCTGGGCGGGGAAATGCATGCCGAAAGCCTGGCGCTGGTGCGCGCGATCCTGGCGCTGGCGGCGACCTTGGGCATCGACACGATCGCCGAAGGCATCGAGACCGGGCAGCAGCGCGATCTGCTCGTTGGGTTGGGGTGCCAATACGGCCAGGGGTTCCTCTACGGGCGACCGGCGGCCGCCGAACGCGAAACCGGCGTCGACTGAGCGGACCGCGCGATCAGCGCGCGCGCTGCAGCCAGTCCAGCGCGCCCTGCGCGGCGCGCCGGCCGCTGGCGAAGCAGGCGGTGAGCAGGTAGCCGCCGGTCGGTGCTTCCCAGTCGATCATCTCGCCGGCGACGAAGGTGCCCGGCAATGCGCGCAGCATCAGCGCCTCGTCGAGCGCCTCGAAGCGGACCCCGCCGGCACTGGAGATGGCCTCGGCCAGCGGGCGCGGTGCGCGCAGGCGCAGCGGCAGTCGCTTGATCGCCGCCGCCACACGCGCGGCGTCGTCCAGTGCATCGCGATCGAGCCGCTCGAACAGCAGCGCGGTCTTGGCGGCATCCAGGCCGGTGGCCCGGCGCAGGTGCTCGCCGATGCTGCGGCGCCCGCGCGGGCGCTCAAGATCGCGCTGCAGACGCGCGGCGTCACGCCCCGGCGCGAGATCGAGCTCGAGCACGGCATGGCCGTCGCGCGCGATCGTGTCGCGCAGCTCGCCCGAAATCGCGTAGATCGCGCTGCCTTCGATACCGGTCGCCGTGAGCACGCACTCGCCCTGCAGCGCCTGGGGCGCGCCGTCGGCCGCGCCCCAGTGCAGGACCACCGGCTTGAGCGGCGCGCCGGCATGGCGCTGCGCCAGGTGCGCGCTCCAGCCGATGTCGAAGCCGCAATTGGCCGGCACCAGCGGCGCGACCTCGATACCGCGCGCGGCGAGCAACGGCTGCCAGGTGCCATCGGAGCCGAGTTCGGGCCAACTGCCGCCGCCCAGGGCCAGCAGCACCGCGCCGGCCGCATGCGTATGCAGCCCCTGCGGCGTTGTGAAGGTCAGGCGGTCATCGGCATCCCAGCCGGTCCAGCGATGCTGGACATGGAAGCGCACGCCGTCCTCGCGCAGTTGCCGGATCCAGCCACGCAACAACGGCGCGGCCTTGAGATCCTCCGGAAACACCCGGCCGGAACTGCCGACGAAGGTCGGCACGCCGCGTGCCTTCGCCCAATCGCGCAGCGCCTGTGCATCGAAGGTGTCGAGCCAGCGCCCGATCGCGTCCGCTCGCGTGCCATAGCGTGCGTCGAAGGCCGGCCGCGGCTCGGAATGGGTCAGGTTCAACCCGCCCTTGCCGGCGATCAGGAATTTGCGCCCCACTGAACCCTTGGCATCGAACAGATCGACCTCAACGCCTGCGGCGCGGGCGACTTCTGCGGCGAACAGCCCCGCCGGGCCGCCGCCGATGATCGCCAGGCGGGAGGGGGCAGGGGAGCGGGACGCATCGGACATCGCGCCATTATGCCGGCCGGCGCCACTCATCCCCCAGCCACACGCGCATTGCTAGGCTGCTTTGGCAGGCATTGCCAACAGCAGGAGTCGGCCATGGCGACCGGGTGGGCAGGTGACGGTGCGGTCCAGGACCAGATCGATGCGACCGTCAAGGACGCGATCGAGCGTGCGCGCAGCCAACTGCGTCGCGGCCCAGGCCTGACCCATTGCGAGGAATGCGACGCGTCGATCCCCGAGGCGCGTCGCGTCGCCGTGCCCGGCGTGCGGCTGTGCGTCAACTGCCAGGCCCAACACGACGAGGACCGGGCATCGGCCGGGTACAACCGCCGCGGCAGCAAGGACAGCCAGTTGCGCTGAGCGTGTCGGCCGATGGTCCGAACTTGCGGCCGGCCGCCTGCGATCGCTACCGTGGGCGGCCTTCACGTCAGGAACGCTCCATGATCCAGCGCATCGACGCCGGCCCGCGCATGTCCGAGGCCAGCATCCACAACTGCATCGTCTATTGCGCAGGGCAAGTGCCCGAAACCCCCGGCGCCGATATCGGCATCCAGACCCGCGAGGTGCTCGAAGCGATCGACACGCTGCTGGCGCAGGCCGGCAGCGACAAGACCCGGATCCTCCAAGCGCAGATCTACCTGGCCGACATCGGCGACTTCGCCGGCATGAACGCCGAGTGGGATCGCTGGGTGGTCGCTGGCCAGGCGCCGTCGCGCGCAACGGTCGAGGCGCGGCTGGCCGATCCGGGCTGGCGGATCGAGATCGTCGTGTCGGCCGTCGTCGGCTGACACCCGGCACGAGGGGCGGAAACCGGGGTCAGAGTGCAATTTCATCTCGCGGAATTGCACTCTGACCCCGGTTTTCGCGGTTTGCGTCTGGCGCGCCGGGTCACACGTCGAGCGGATCGCCCCGCTTGGCGCCCGCGCCCTTGGGTTCGGGCAGCGCACCGCCGCGCCAGCGCCGCAGCGCACGCTGGAAGAACAGGCTGTTGGGCACCTGCAGCACGGTGCCCGCGCCGTCGCCGTCGTCGGTCTCACGCAAGGTCGTGTAGACCAAGTTGATATCCACCACCTGGCCGCGCAGGCCCGGCTTCTCGCCGTTCTCCAGCAGCTCGACATGGTCGTAGAGCCGGAACGGCCGCGTGGTCAGGATCAACATCGTGCAGAAGATGTTCGACAGCACGCTCCATGCGGCGAAGAACGCCACCGCGCCCACTGCCGCAAAGCCGGTGAACGCGGTCCACAGCACCGTGCCCGACACGCCCAGGCGCTCGAGCGCCATCAGCAGCGCAGCGGCGTAGATCAGGAAGGTCATCACCCGGCGTGCGCCGACCACCGCCTCGGGCGGCAATGTGTAGCGGCGTCCGACGCGGTCGAGCAGGCGTCGCCCAAGCAGCCGCAGCAGCCAGGCCGCGAGCAGGATCAGCAGGATCTGGCCGCCCGGCACGACGATGTCGAGCCAGTCATGCAGCCAGGGAGGAAGACGATCGGTCAAGCGCACACCCACTTCGCACAAGGCGCCCGCGGCGCCGTTGCGGGCATTCTACGCGGGGGCCTCTTAGGGCGTCCGGCGCGCAGGCGGGTGCACGATGCCGTTGCGCTGCGATCGATGGACGCCTGCGTACCTTCGCCCCAGCATATGCATGCCCGCGCTGCGACATGCGGGATAGATCTAGCTAATGAATCACTTCTACCTGCGGATCCCTTCGATCTGCATGAGCTTTGCGATCTGTTGGTCATATGACCAGATGAAGCTGGCAAGACGGTGCCCCGCGCCTTTATGTCGGGCGTGCCATGAGTGGGCGTCCCAACCACAGTCAATGAGATCTGAGGCTTCGAAAATGAACTCAAGGCAATCAGTCAAAAACGACAGGTGTGGTTCTATGGGGCCATAGTCGAACGATTTCTTGGGCCCATGTACTAGATGATTTCTGCACGACACTGCAGCGTGAACAGCGTCGCTGAGGTTTGGTAGCGAGCCTTCTCGAAGCGCTTCGTGGATAACGTCTGCGCGCGCCAAGATCTTCTCTCGAAGATGTTCGGTAGAGGCGGGGTATGATTCCTTTGGCAGGAGATCGAACATGTTAGCAGCTGCGACGATGCGATCATAAGAGTAGCGCCCGCCCTTCTTAGTACAGCCCTCGTGACGCAGCCGGGCTTGATGGCGTTTCTCATCCAGATTTAGCCATCGTTGCACCGAAACAACGAACTCCTCCT
This sequence comes from Luteimonas sp. TWI596, assembly GCF_039674105.1. Taxonomy (NCBI): domain Bacteria; kingdom Pseudomonadati; phylum Pseudomonadota; class Gammaproteobacteria; order Lysobacterales; family Lysobacteraceae; genus Luteimonas; species Luteimonas sp. TWI596. Next base: position 24,877 of record NZ_JBDJMU010000026.1, on the reverse strand, counting down.
TTCTTCTAATCGGATCCAAAGGAACGTCCGCAATGTGTGGAGCGCTTCTTGTGTAGCGTGGTTTCCCGCGCTTAGGCGAGTGGCTCCAGTAGACCTTCAATCCTCTATCGATAGGTTCTCGCTTACCGGATAAAAAGAGCCGAAGTCCTTTGACAGCTTGAGGCCGGCCAGCAAGCACAGACAGCAGACGGGCGAGGGTGGCGATATGATCAACAGCTGCCTCAAACGCTATAGGGAACTTGGGCTTCAGATGGAGCCGCACCTTGTTTGTGATAGAAGCACCTTCGGCCCCGCCCATCGATATGCGAGGGTGGTTGCGGATGCAGACCTGGCCCAGCGCTGTTTCTAGCTCGATGACGATCATGTTCCCAGTAAAGTACGCGACCTGAGGCCAGTCGCCAACGGGTATGTCTGCATGCTGAGGACGATCTTTGAGGATTGATCCTATGAGGTCTTTCGCATCCGTAACGATGCCGAAGGCGTGGTGATCCTCGAACAGCGATGAAAGGTCTGTGGTGCTGAAGCGGATCTCTCGTATGCAGTTCGTGCTGACATTGATGTGGTCACTTCCGATTGTCACGTAGTGCGGGAAGAAGCGCCTTTGATGGAAGGCCGTGGGCTTGCCGGTGGCGCTTCCAGCTAACTTAGTACTAGTTCCAAGAGAAACGCAGTCAATGCACGTAATCTTGTGCCCGTCGCCTGTCGTTCCAAAAATGATCGCATCCTCTTGAGCAATGGCTTGTGCCTTGCTGTCTAGTTTCAGCTCTGTATGTTCTTTCCTGATAACTAGGTGCCCAGCCGCGGCGCCCTCTGCAGGAACTTGGAACACTCCGTAGAACTCTCGATTGACTCGGTTCGACCTTTGCACTGCGTCACCACTGAATGATAGGCATGTAAATTTTCATCTTGTTTCAGGAGAGAGCAAGAAGCCAGCGCTTAGCTTCTCTTTCGCTTTGCTCTGGTGTAGACGATGGCCGCGTCGGCCGCTATGGGCATGAGCGGTGGACGCGCGCCGACAACGCGCTGAGTGGTACCAAGGCCGTTACGCTCGCGATACCGCGTAAGAACTACGCGGGCACAAAAGTGTTCCTAGTGGACGTGATGAATCTTGAAGGCTTGCCTATCGCAGTGCGTGCGCATGCACCAAGCATCTGCTGCCGTCTCAGCATGCGCGCAAAGGCGAGACTGGGAAGAAGGAAGCTGCCACCAGCGCTGCGAGCACCATCGCCAACAGCGACAGCGCAGCCCGCTCCATAATAATCACCGCCACGCGGAGGCGTGAGCATCAGCTAACAACCGGTGCAGACGGTCGGGTGATTCTGACGATCGGGAATTAGCCACTGGTGCCTCGCCTTAAAAAGCGGCAGCAATTGCGGAGCTTCTTGTGGAGTCTTGAAACTGTATTTAGGCGGTGCGGGTTTGAATGTCAACTTCTCTAGGATGCATACAGTTAGGTAGAGCTTGGCACACATCTAGAAAATTAATACTTCTCGCTGGATCGTTCGCAACATGTGCAATCAATTGTGCGGCAATATAGGAAAGCGAATTTGTCGTCCTTAGCATCCACGCCAACAACTCTTCTTCAAAGCCTTCAAGCGACCTAATAATCAGACGAAGACCGCCGTGCGTATACGAGTTCAGAGCATTCCACGCCTTCTCTTTCAATGCTAAGAGCGACTTGGGTAGGGCGGGCTCCGCAGAGGACGCAGCCAGGTCATTGAGCATCTCGAAAACTCTTGGGAAATGTACTGGTTCCCAGCCTGAGCCGCGTGCGGGTGGAGATGCGAGCTTCCTGACCCATGGGTCGGTGGCAGCGTAGAAAATTCAAGTGCCTCGCAAGACGGCTTCGTACTGTAATCGCACAAGAGCTAAGGCTGACGTTGGATTGTCTATTGAAAGAAGATGCTGGAAAGCTGAGCCATGCTCTAAAGAAATGCGCCCGTACGAGAATGCAGAGTTGGTACGCGCGCTAATCGGAGTCGCTCGTTCTTGATTGCCCTGTAGCACCAATCGCAAAGCGTTGTGGAAGGTGTCAGAGCTATCTAGCAAGCTCTGAAAATATGCACTCATGCTGGTGTTCCAGCGATGCCTTCTGGATCAAGAACCGCCATGTGCGCTGCGCTTCGCACATAAAGAGTGAATTGCCCCCCGTTCGTAACGTACGGGGTGCCGAACGCAAGAAGGTACTTGCCGACTAAGTTGGAGATGTTTGGAACTCGAAAGCGTGCGCATACTGCAGGAATCAGGTTCTGCCCAATGTTGAGAGCGATTTTATCGCCGTCGCGACCAGCAAAAGTGTTGAGATACTTTGATCCATCACGCCGCCACGTTGATGAAGCGACGGGAATTCCCCAAAAGCCATGATAGTTGTGCGCATGTAGTTCCGGGGTAGCACTGTCAAAGTTGACAAAAAACCTATTGGCGGGCGAAACGCTCCCATCTGGCAGCACAATTTCGACGGTGCTTGTGCGAAACGCGCGGGATACAACCAGTAAGTTCAGCAATCGCTTAGGGCCTCGTTGAACGGTGGTTCCGACAGGTGCGCCACCGCCGATGTGCCTATTTCCGCCCCGTTGCTCGCGCGCAGCACCGTCACCTCCTTCACCTGGCTCGTCAGCATCATTCGCAAGCGCCAATTTGATTCTCTGACGGTCAGCCTCCCAGCGCTGGACCACGTCGTCGCCCTCCGGCCCCCACGGCCCCTCGCCACGAACCGCCAATTCGCAGTCGGGTGCGTGCGGTCGCCCGGCAAAGCAGGCGTCATGTCCGTTACTACTCGCTTTCCTGAAGTGCGCAGGCCCACCGCACCCGAGACAGGTGAAAGAACGCCGTTGGGCAGAGATGGTGACAGGAGGGAGGCGCGAGAAATCCCAAGCCGTAGTAGTCAGGCCGGTGACAGTTGACCTTGCTTCCTGCATGGCTTCGTCTCTGACGCGCGCTGTTCTACTCAGTCTGCCACGGAAATTGGAGCAATCAAGATGCGATGCCAACGGAGTCAATCCCGGTCGCCAGTAGCCACGCTTCCGGCGGTGGCTCATGCGCGCGAATGACTCCGGTGGGACGTCGCACGTTGCTGGCGTGGTCAGCGATGCGCGCAGCGTGGCGCATGACAGTCAGAAAAGATGCGCAGCCGAGGGTAGAAGTGACCAACACCAATGCAGTTGAGATGCTGTTAGCGTCAGCGGTGAGCATGGCTGTGAACGGCGCCGGCAAAAAAAAGCCCTGTAAAAACAGGGCTTTAAAGTGGTGGGCGGTGCAGGGTTCGAACCTGCGACCCTTGCCGTGTGAAGGCAATGCTCTACCGCTGAGCTAACCGCCCGAAACACTGTCGCCCGGACTTGGGAACGTCGCCGCTCCGGTGTCCGCATCGCCGGGGTCGCAAGGCCGCCGGTGCGATCGGGACGCGCATTCTACGGTCGAATCGATGCGCCGACAAGCTGTACGTGCAGGCGTGTGGCCGGCGCCGTCGGTGCGCTCAGAATCGCTCCGACAGCACGCGGCGGATCTCGGCCTCGATTGGGCCGCGCATCGCCGCGAGCAGGAAGCCCAGCTTGGCGGTCACGTGCAGGCTGTCGGGCAGCAGGGCGATCGCGCCATCGACGCCGGAGCGGTTGAAGTTGAGCGTGTCGCCGCTCCACGTGTACTTCATGTCGAAACGCTCGGCCAGGGTCCGCGCGACGTCTTCGACGGCGCTGCGCGCCTGCGCCTGCGGCAGGGAGTGGGGATGGGTGATGTCGATACCGGACATGTCGGTCGCTCTGCCTGGGTTGGGCGCACATTCTGCGGTGCCGCGGCGCATCGACCAAGTGAGGGATGCGGCGCGCGCCGCCGCTCGTGCTAGATTTCCGCCGCATGACTGCGCTCAAGCTGCGATTTCCCGGCTCCTCGACCGATGATCTGCCTCTCGATGCGGGCGAGCTCGGGCTGGGTCTGCGCGCCGACGGCGCCGGACTCGGCCCCGTGACGACCGACGCGGCCTGCGTGCGCGTGTGCGTCGATCGCCGCGGCGTCTGGCTGACGGTGGGCGAGGAGGCTGGCGGCGTGCATGTCAACGGGCGGCGCATCCAGCGCGTGGCGATGCTGCGCGCCGGCGATGCGATCTTCGTCGCCGGCCACGAGCTGCGCCTGCTTCCCGAGCAGCCGCCCGCGCCGCCGTCGGCGGCGGACGCGCCGCAGGGCGATGGGGCTGACCCCGATCCGCGCCTGGTGCTGCGCGGTCTGGGCGGTCGTTATCACGGGCGCTGCTTCACGCTCGACCGCGCGCGCCTGATCGGTCGCCAGTCCGATGCCGACATCCGCATCGACGATCCGGGCTTCGCCGATCGCCATGCGCGCCTGGAGCGAGTAGGCGAGCGGGTGCGGCTGATCGACTTGGGCTCGGCGGAGGGCAGTGTGGTCAATGGCCAGACCGTGCGCGATGCGCTGCTGCAGCCCGGCGATCAGATCGTGTTCGATGCCCACCATCGCTTCGTCGTCGAAGCGCCGGCCCGCGGCGGCGTGGTCACCTTCGGCCATGGCCCGGCGGACGAATTCGACGATGGGCCCGATCCGTTCGATGTTCCGGCGGCCGGGCGCCTACGGTTGCCCTGGCTGCTGCTCGCGGCGGTGCTGCTGGCCGCGGCGCTCGGCGCGCTATTCCTGTTCGGGGCCGGTTGAGCCGGCACGCGTTTTTTCGAGGAGCGATCAATATGTTTGCCTTCAGCCTCTGGCACCTGCTTATTCTGTTGTTCCTGGTCGCGATCTTCGCCGGTGTGGTCGGCCTCATCGTCTGGGCGATCGTGCGCAGCCAGCGCAGGCCGCCGCCCGCCCTCGACGAGGGATTGGTGGCGCAGGTGGCCGCGCTCGACCGCCTGCATCGCGAAGGCGCGATCGACGCGACCGAACACGCACGTCGCCGCGCGGCCTTGCTGTCGGGCCGCTGACGCCTTCGGCTGCGGATGACCGTCAGCGCACCGCAGCGCGTCGCCGCGCCAGCGCCTTCCATACCCGCCAGCCCAGCAGCAGCGCCAGCAGCCCGGCATAGAGCGCGGGCTCGCGCCAGTCGGATTTCACGATCCACCAGAAATGCAGCACCGCCAGTGCGGCGATCGCGTAGACCAGGCGGTGCAGGCGGCCCCAGTTGCGGCCCAGCCGGCGCATCCAGCCGAGCGTCGAGGTCACGGCCAGCGGCACCAGCAGCAGCCATGCCAGAAAGCCCACGGTGATGTAGGGCCGGCGCGCGATCTCGGTGGCCACCTGCGACAGGTCGCCGACCAGGTCCAGCGCCAGCCAGGCCGCGAAATGCAGGCTGGCGTAGGCGAAGGCGTACAGCCCGAGCATTCGCCGAAAGCGCAGCGGTGCGGTCCATCCCGAGATCTGCCTGAGTGGCGTGATCGCCAGCGTGATCAGCAGCAGGCGCAGGGCGCCGATGCCCAGTTCGTGCTCGATCGCCACCACTGGCTCGGCGCCGAGCGCATCGATGTTGCCGCCCCCGAGCACGCTCCACACGCGCCAGCCCAGCCAGGCCAGCGGCGCGAGCGCCAGCGCGTGGACCATCGCCTTGCCGGCGATGATGCCGGGCGGCGTCTCGCGGCGCTTGGGGACGCGCGCCGGGCTCAATACCACTTGCGCAGATCCATGCCGGCGTAGAGCGAGGCGACCTGGTCGGCGTAGCCGTTGAACGGACGGGTGTCGATACGGTTGGCGAGCAGCCGGTTGGTGCCGGCAATCCGGCGTTCGGTCTTCTGGCTCCAGCGCGGGTGGTCGACCGCCGGATTGACGTTGCTGAAGAACCCGTACTCCGACGGCTGCAGGTCGTTCCACGCGGTGCTGGGCATGCGCTCGACGAACCGGATCTGCACGATCGACTTGATGCTCTTGAAGCCGTACTTCCACGGCACCACCAGCCGCAGCGGCGCGCCGTTCTGCTGCGGCAAGGCCTTGCCGTATAGACCGGTGGCCAGGAACGCGAGCGGGTGCATGGCCTCGTCGATGCGCAGACCCTCGCGATATGGCCAGCGGATCGAGCGGAAGCGCAGGCCCGGCATCTGCTCGCGGTCGGCCAGCGTGGTGAAGGCGACGTACTTGGCTTTGGCGGTGGGCTCGAACCGACGCAGCACCGCGGCCAGCGGCACGCCGGTCCACGGGATCACCATCGACCAGCCTTCCACGCAGCGCAGGCGATAGATGCGTTCCTCGCTGGCGATGCCGCGCAGCAGGTCCTCCAGTGCGATGCGCCCGGGCTTGGCACATTCGCCGGCCACCTCCACGCGCCAGGGCGTTGTGCGCAGGGTCTTGGCCGCGCGCGAGGGATCGGCCTTGCCGGTGCCGAACTCGTAGAAGTTGTTGTACGAGGTGATGTCCTCGTAGCGAGTCAGCGGCTCGTCGGTGCGAAAGCCGCTGCGCGCCTGCGCCGGGGTGACTGGGGCCGTGCTGGGCGGCGGTGGCTCGGCATCCGCGCAGCCGGCCAGGCTGAGCGCCGGGGTCGCGGCCAGCAGGGCGAGCAGGCGACGGCGGTCGCGATAGACCGCCTCGTCGGTGATGTCGGACTCGGGGATCCGCAAGGCGTCGCGCAAAGACATCGCTGGCTCCTGGCGCGTGCGCGCCGTAGATGGGGCAACGCGGAATACGTTGCCATCGCAACCATTGCCCGCGCGTCAAGGCTGCTGCACTGCGGCATACTTGCCGGCCTGCAAACGAGCGGAGTCGAGCGATGGCGCGAGCCTACAACTTTGCCCCTGGACCTGCGGCATTGCCTGAAAGCGTGCTGAAACAGGCCCAGGCCGACATGCTCGAGTGGGGCGATGCCGGCGCCTCGATCGTCGAGATGAGCCACCGCGGGCCGGAGTTCATGGCCGTGGCCACGCGCGCTGAAGCCGATCTGCGCACGCTGCTCGCGGTGCCCGACGATTACGCGGTGCTGTTCCTGCAAGGCGGGGCGACCACCCAGCAGGCGCTGATCGCGCTGAACTTCGCGGCGCCCGGCGACACGCTCGACTACGTCGTCAGCGGCCATTGGGGACGCACCGCGCTGCGCCAGCTCACCCCGGCGGTCGCGGTCAACATCGCCGCCAGTGGCGAGGCCGATGGCTTCCGCACGATCCCGGGGCGCGAAACTTGGCGCCTGACCCCGGGCGCGGCCTACGTGCACATCACCGCCAACGAGACCATCCACGGCGTCGAGTTCCGGCCTGCCTGGGGGGCGCCCGCGCCCGACACCGGCGATGTCCCGTTGTTCGCCGACTTCAGCTCCAGCATCGCGTCGGAGCCGATCGACATTAGCCGCTATGGCCTGATCTATGCCGGTGCCCAGAAGAACCTCGGGCCGGTCGGTCTTTCGGTCGTGGTCGTGCGGCGCGACCTGCTCGAGCGGGCGGGCCAGCCGCGCGCCGACATCTTCAACTACGCCTCGCACCTGGCCAACGACTCGATGCTCAACACCCCGCCGACCTGGAACTGGTATCTGGCCGGCCTGGTGTTCCGCTGGATGCTCGACCAGGGCGGCACCGCCGAGTTCGACCGCCGCAGCGACGAGAAGGCCGGACTGCTGTACGCCGCCATCGATGGCTCGGACGGCTTCTACCGCAACGAGGTCGCGCGCGATGTGCGCTCGCGCATGAACGTGCCGTTCTTCCTGGCCGATTCCGCGCTCGATGCCGACTTCCTGGCCGGCGCGCGCGAGGCCGGGCTGATCGGGCTCAAGGGCCACCGGGTACTCGGCGGCATGCGCGCGTCGATCTACAACGCGATGCCGGTCGACGGTGTCCGCGCGCTCGTCGCCTACATGCAGGATTTCCAGCAGCGGCGGGGGTGAGCGGCCACGTCCTGCCATTAGGCATCGCAGTGTCCGCGAACGCCCGGCGATGGAGGGCCGGGCAGCGAGCTGGACCGACGACATCGCGGCGCCGCCGCGCTGCACGACCGTAACCAAGCCCCGATTTTTGAGAGACCATTGATGGCCGCCAAGCCGAAGAAGAAAGCCGCCGACAAGCCCACGCCGCCGCCCGATCTGGCTGCCGTGCGCGCGCAGATCGACGGTATCGACCACCAGATCCAGACCCTGATCGCCGAGCGCGCGCAGTTCGCGCGCCAGGTCGGCAAGGCCAAGGGCAAGCTCGCCGCCGCCGTCGACTATTACCGGCCCGAGCGCGAGGCCCAAGTGCTGCGGCGCGTGGTCGACCGCAACGACGGCCCGCTGTCGGACACCGAACTGGTGCGGCTGTTCCGCGAGATCATGTCGGCGTGCCTGGCCCAGCAGGAACCACTGAAGATCGGCTACCTGGGGCCGGAAGGCACGTTCTCCCAGCAGGCGGTACACAAGCAGTTCGGGCACTCGGCGATGGGCCTGCCACTGGCGAGCATCGAGGAGGTGTTCGACGAGGTCGCCGCCGGCCATGCCGATTTCGGCGTCGTGCCGGTCGAAAATTCCGGCCAGGGCACGATCCAGTCCACCCTCGACCTGTTCCTGACCTCACCGCTGCGCATCTGCGGCGAGGTCGAACTGCGCGTGCACCAGTATCTGCTCTCGCGCACCGGCCGGCTCGATGAGATCGAACGGGTGTATTCGCACGGGTTGTCGCTGGCGCAGTGCAAGGGCTGGCTGCGCCAGAACCTGCCGCAGGCCGAAAAACACGCGGTGGTCAGCAATGCCGAGGGCGTGCGCCGGGCGCAGAAATCTGACGATGCCGCGGCAATTGCCGGCGAGAACGCCGCGCACGTCTACGGCATGAAAGTCATCGCCGGGCCGATCGAGGACCGCAGCGACAACACCACGCGCTTTCTGGTCATCGGCCGCGGCGCCTTCCCGCCGTCAGGCAACGACCGCACCTCGCTGATGGTCTTCATCCGCGACCAGCCCGGCGCGCTCTACCGCATCCTCGAGCCGCTGGCGCGGCGTGGCATCAGCATGAACCGAATCGAATCCCGGCCTGCGCACGGTGCGCTGTGGCAGTACGCCTTCTTTATCGACGTCGCCGGCCATGTCGACGAGTCCCCGCTCAAGGACGCGCTCGGCGAGATCGACGCCTTTGCCGGCGATGTCCGGGTGCTGGGGTCCTACCCGGTGGCCGTGCCATGACCGCCGCACGCTGGATCGCCACCGCCGGCGCGCCGCTGCGCGGCGAACTCGACGTGCCCGGCGACAAGTCGGTCTCGCACCGGGCGATCATGCTCGCCTCGCTGGCCGACGGCACCTCGCGCATCACCGGGTTCCTCGAGGGTGAAGACGCCCGCGCCACCGAGGCGATCTTCCGTCGTCTCGGTGTGTCGATCGAAACCCCAACCGTGGGGGCGCGTGTCGTCCATGGCGTCGGCATCGACGGTCTGCGCGCCGCCGACGGCCCGCTCGACTGCGGCAATGCCGGCACCGGCATGCGCCTGCTGGCCGGCTTGCTCGCCGGCCAGGCCTTCGATAGCGAACTGGTTGGCGATGCGTCGCTGTCCAAGCGGCCGATGCGGCGCGTCACCGAGCCGTTGGCACGCATGGGCGCCCGCATCGACACCGGCGAAGGCGGTGTGCCGCCGCTGCGCGTGCACGGCAAGCAGCGCCTGACCGGCGTCGAGTACGAGAACGCGCTCGCCAGCGCACAGGTCAAATCGGCGCTGCTGCTCGCCGGCCTGTATGCCGAAGGCCAGACCGTGGTTCACGAGCCCAGGCCCACCCGCGACTACACCGAGCGCATGCTCGCGGCGTTCGGCTGGCCGATCGAGTTCTCGCCGGGGCTGGCGCGGCTGTCGGGCGGGCATCGCCTGCGCGCGACCGACGTGCACGTGCCCGCGGACTTCTCGTCGGCGGCGTTCTTCCTGGTCGCCGCGTCGATCGTGCCCGGTTCGGACCTGTTGCTGCGCCGCGTCGGGATGAATCCGCGCCGCACCGGCTTGTTGCATGTGCTGCGGCTGATGGGCGCGGACATCGAAGCCTCGAATGCCGGCGAGCAGGGCGGCGAGCCGGTCGCCGACCTGCGCGTGCGCCACGCACCGCTACACGGTATCGATGTGCCGGAAGTGCACGTGTCGGACATGATCGACGAGTTTCCGGCGCTGTTCGTCGCCGCCGCCTGCGCCGATGGGCCGACCCGCGTGACCGGCGCCGCCGAACTGCGGGTCAAGGAGTCGGACCGCATCGCGGTGATGGCCACCGGACTGCGCACGCTCGGCATCGCGATCGACGAGGCGCCCGATGGCGCGACGATTCCTGGCAACGCCGGGGCAGGGGCCGTGTTCGGCCGTGGTGAGGTCGAAAGTCACGGCGACCATCGCATCGCGATGGCGTTCGCGGTCGCCGCGCAGCGTGCCGTCGGCGAGGTCGCGATCTGCGATACCGCCAATGTTGCGACCTCGTTCCCCGGGTTCGTGCCGTTGGCGCGCGGGGCCGGGTTCGGGCTGCTGGGCGACTGAAGTATTGGCGGCGTCCAGCCGCCCGCTGTGATTGAAGCCTGCTCCCCGCATAAGGAGGAGCAGGCCACAGCCAGGAAGGCACTCAGTTGCGTGCGGTGGTGCCCGGCTGGTCTTCGAGGGTGAAGTCGACCGGGACCCGGACTGAACTCGCCTCAGGCTTGCCGTTGCGGATCGCCGGCTCGAACGTCCAGTTCCGCGCTGCTTCCATCGCGGCGCGGTCGAGATCGCGCGAGCGGCTGCGTTGCTCGACGCTGATGTCGGTCGGCTTGCCTGCGGCGTCCACCTGGACGAGCAGCGTGACCGAGCCTTCTTCTCGATTGCGCAAGGCTGCGGCCGGATAGGCGGGGCGCGGCTGGTCCACCACGCGGGCCGGCCGATCCGCTGGCGCGGTAGGCGCCGAGAGACGTGACGTCCGTTCGGGCGTCCGCGCAGGCTCGCGCTCGGCCGGCGGCGTAACGCCATCACCGATTGCCGGTGGCGGCGGCAACGGCTCGCTCTGCGGCATGTCGCGCTTGCTCAGCAAGTACCAGCCCAGCGCCACCAGCGCCACCAGCAGCAGGATCCAGATCAGCGGGCTGGAGCCTTTGCGTGGCGGCTCGGGCGGTGGGGCGGCCGGAGGGGGCACATCGTCGGGACGCCGCATCGGATCGCTCATCGTCATCGCTCCACGCCGGAAGATGCGCTGAGCCTCCCACCGCCGATGTCGAGGCCTTGTCAGTGCCGACCGGGGCTCAGGAATCGTTTGCGGGCGAGAACGCGATCGGCACGCGCACCTCGCCGGGGACCGGCCGACCGGCGCGCATCGCCGGTTCGAAGCGCCAGCGCCGCACCGCGCTGACCGCGGCGCGGTCCAGGCGCGCGTGCCCGCTGCCGGCGATCACATCGATGCCCGCCACGCGGCCATCGGCGCCCACCTGGACCCGCAGCATCACATCGCCGGTTTCGCCCCGCCGCAGCGATGCGCGGGGATAACGAGGCTGCGGCGTGGACAGTGGCCGCGGTGTGCTGTCGGCGGCCTGCGCGGTCGCCTCCGGCGGTGGCGTCGTCGGCGCAGGCGCCGGCCCGCTCGCGACCGGTGGCGAGATCGTCGCAGGTGCGCCCTGAGGCGCGCCGTCCGACGGGCCGAAGCGCCCGCTGGCTCCGTCCGCACTGGCCGGCAGCGGCGCCGGCAGCGGCGTGGCAGCGCGATCGGACGCGTCCGGCGGACCGTCGATCGCGATGTCGCCGACCGACGCGCGCGTGTCGCGCTGCTGCCACCACAGCCATGCGAACAGCAGGCCGCCCAGCGCGCAGGCCGCCGCGATCATCAGCCACGCGCGGCGGGTCGGCAGCCACTGCCGGAACGCATGACGGGGGCGCGGGGCGGGCGAGGGTGCGGACACGGCGGGCTCCAGCGAACAGGGCGCCCGATTCTGTCACACGCCCGCCGCGCAGCCGCCGCTTCGGCGCATCGCCGATCCGGGCGATAATGCCGCTCCCGCTTTCGATGACGACGCCCCGATGCTCGATCCCAGCCTGCTGCGCCAACACCTCGCCGACACCGCCGCGCGCCTGCGCGACAGCCGCGGGTACGACCTGCCGGTGTCGCGTATCGAGTCGCTGGAGGGCGAGCGCAAGCAGATCCAGGTCCGCACCCAGGAGCTGCAGAACCTGCGCAACACGCGCAGCAAGGCGATCGGCCAGGCCAAGGCGCGCGGTGAGGATGTTGCCCCGCTGCTGGCCGAGGTCGCCGGCTTCGGCGACGAACTCAAGGCCAGCGAGTCACGGCTGGACGGCATCAAGGCCGAGCTCGAAGCGTTGACCTTGAGCGTGCCGAATCTGCCCGATGCCAGCGTGCCGGTGGGGCGCGACGAGGCCGACAACGTCGAGCAGGCGCGCTGGGGCACACCGCGCAGCTTCGACTTCCCGGTCCGCGACCACGTCGAGCTCGGCGCCCGCGATGGCTGGCTCGATGCCGAAGCTGCCGCCAAGCTCAGCGGCGCCCGCTTCACCGTGCTGCGTGGTCAACTCGCGCGCCTGCACCGCGCGCTCGCCCAGTTCATGCTCGACCTGCATACCGGCGAACACGGCTACGAAGAGACCAGCGTGCCGGTGATCGTCAACGCCGACAGCCTCTACGGCACCGGCCAGTTGCCCAAGTTCGAGGAAGACATGTTCGCCACCGCGCTGGGCGAACAGACGCGCTATCTGATCTCCACCTCCGAGATCTCGCTGACCAACCTGGTCCGCGACGAGATCGTCGAGGCCGAGCGGCTGCCATTGCGCATGAGCGCGCATTCGCTGTGCTTCCGCTCCGAGGCCGGCAGCCATGGCCGCGACACCCGCGGGATGATCCGCCAGCACCAGTTCGAGAAGGTGGAGATGGTCTCGGTGGTGCGGCCGAGCGACAGCGACGCCGAACTCGAGCGCATGACCCGGTGCGCCGAGACCGTGCTCGAGCGCCTTGGGCTGCCGTATCGCCGCATGCTGCTGTGCAGTGGCGACATGGGCTTCGCCGCGCGCCGCACCTACGACCTCGAGGTCTGGCTGCCCTCGCAGCAGACCTACCGCGAGATCTCCTCGTGCTCGAACTGCGGCGACTTCCAGGCCCGCCGCATGCAGGCACGCTGGCGCAATCCCGAAACCGGCAAGCCCGAACTCGTGCACACCCTCAATGGTTCGGGCCTGGCGGTGGGCCGCACGCTGATCGCGGTCATGGAGAACTTCCAAAACGCCGACGGCACGATCGAGGTCCCCGAGGTGCTGCACCCGTACATGGGCGGCGTGACCCGCCTGGGCTGACGGGCGTCGGGGCCGGGCGCCGTCACTACAGGGCGCGATGAACCGCCGGGAAAGCCGCCCGGCGGAATTCGTTGTGGAAATAGGATGGAAGTGGTCCAATATCGCCTATTGTCCTGATAGCAAGGCGGCTCCCCATGCAGGATCTCAACGATCTCTATTACTTCGCCATGGTGGTCGAGCATGGCGGCTTCGCCGCGGCCGAGCGGGCGCTCGGGATCCCGAAGTCCCGGCTGAGCCGGCGCATCAGCCAGTTGGAAACCGAACTGGGCGTGCGCCTGCTGCAGCGCTCGACCCGCCGATTCGCCGTCACCGACGTCGGCCAGAGCGTGTTCCGCCATGCGCAATCGATGTTGGCCGAGGCGACCGCCGCGCGCGAGGTCGTCGACCGGCTCAGCGCCGAACCGCGCGGCCTGGTCCGCGTCAGCGTGCCGGTGAGCATCGCCCAACAGTCGATTCCGCAGATGCTGCCCGAGTTCCTGGCCCGCTACCCGCAGGTGCGCGTGCAGTTGCACGTGAGCAATCGCCGCGTGGACGTCATCAACGAGGGCTTTGACGTCGCCGTGCGCGTGCGCGCCAAGCTCGACGACGACGGCAGCCTGGTCATGCGCAGTTTCGGCCAGATCCAGGAACTGCTGGTCGCCAGCCCCGGCTATCTCGATCGCATGGGCCGCCCGAAGGACCCGGACGAACTCAGCCAGCACACCACGATGAGCATGGGCGAGGACGAGGTGAAGCAGCGCTGGGACCTGCAGGCCGCCGACGGCACCACCCGCCGCGTGGAGCTCAAGCCCCGCGTCGCCGGCTTCGACTTCCCGATGCTGATGGCGCTGGCCAAGCAGGGCCTGGGTATCACGATGCTGCCCGAGACCCTGTGCGCCGAAGCCGTGCGCAATGGCGAACTCGAGGTCGTGCTGCCCGACTGGCACCTGCCGCAGGGCATCGCGCACGCCGTGTTCGCCTCGCGCCGCGGCCTGCTGCCGGCGGTCCGGGTGTTCATCGACTTCCTGGCCGAGAAGCTGCCCCCGCTGATCGAAGCCTCGAGCCTGGATTGCCGCAACTGCGACCGCAAGGGTCGTGATGGCATTTCGGTGCCCGCACCGCGCATCGCACAAGGCGCGCGTGCGACAATGGCCTGAGCCGGCGCCTGGGCCGCAAGTCCAGCGCCGGTCTGGCACGACCGCGCAATGCGTGGTGCCGTGAGGACGTTTCACCCCAAATGGAGAGATGGCCGAGTGGTTTAAGGCAGCGGTCTTGAAAACCGCCGAAGGGTCAAACCTTCCGTGGGTTCGAATCCCACTCTCTCCGCCAATCCCTTGCAAGTCGTTGTAATAAAACGGCTTTTTCGGTGTATTCGAAATCGAAGTCGGGACACAGCTCGGGACACATCCCGACATGCGCATCCCGCACTATCTGATCAAAGGCCCTAGCGGCAACTTCGTGTTCCGCCAGCTGGTCCCGAGGCGCCTCCAGGCGATCCTCGGTCGGCGCGTCATCAAGCATGCGCTCCGCACGTCCAATGTTCGATTGGCGCAGCAGCGGGCGCTCGCGTTCGCCGAGCGGTATGCTCAGGCCTTCGAAGAGATCGGATGGCAGGGAATGCCGAAGGCACCGAGCGCAGAGGACGTGCTGGCGAGCGTGGCCGGAAGCGGCCTCTCGCGCTACGAGATTGACCTCTCGACCGGGCGCATTCGCGTCGACGGGCCGGACGATCATGCTTTGTCGATGGACGCTCTGGCGAAGATTGGAGCGGTGGGTCTGCTGCGGCCCATGCCGCCTGCCTCAGTGTCGACGCTCGCCGCTGCAGAGGCTGAGCCGAAATCCTCGGTGCCTGCGCCTATCTCGATGAAGCTCGCAAAGGCGGCGTGGCTGAAATCCTTGGAGCCGAGCACGACCAAAAAGACCTTGATCATCAAGGGCTCGGCGATTGAGGATCTCGTGCGCTTTGTGGGCGAAAGCCGCGGACTCCACACGCTGACCCGTGCGGACCTTGCTGGCTGGTATCATCACCTGCGCGACCAAGGCATCTCGACCCCGACCCTTACGAACAAGCAGTTTTACGTGGGCGGGCGTAATGGATTCTTCGCCTGGGCAATGGCGTCGGGGCACTACCCAACCGGGGATAACCCCGCGAAAGGCCACATCTCGTTACGGCGAACGAGAAGCGGAAGCGCCGCAAGTTCGGCTTCAAGGCGTTTACTCGCGAGGAGATCGCGGTCCTTTTCGCCCCTGAGCACATTCGACGTCGCGCCGCAAGCAGCTCAAGAAGCGCAAGCCAATCGGAGCTGTTCGGGCAAAGATCGAGGCGGCGGCGAAGGCGGCGGGCTATACGATCGAAGAGCTTTTCGGCGCGTCCGGGAAGTCCGCGCCAGCTGCAAAGGCGAGTAAGAAGTCGACGGCCGGCTCCAAGGTTTCCCCGAAATATCGCAATCCCCAGAACGCGGAGCAGACGTGGTCGGGCCGTGGCCTCAGGCCGGTCTGGCTGCGCGACGCGATGAGCGCAGGCGGGGCGAAGCTCGAAGACTTCGCGATCTGACGATTGCCTGTCGCCGAGAGCGTGCCTCGGCGTCGTGATCACCATAATTGCCCTAGGTTCCGGGCGGATCGACTTCGCCATTACAAGGGAGCGGCGCTCCTCGATCCTGGTTAAGCCTCGCTTCCCCTAAGCAGGCGTCCCGGAGGACAGCTAGTGTTCGTCAGCGCTGCTTCTGCTGGAACGGATCCGAAAAGAATTTCGAAGTTTAAACCGTAAGCTCGGCCGCCTAGTCCCGATTCTCGCCACAATGAGCGCAGCCAAACGTGAACCGGAGGGTTCACTAGCCCAAGCGAAGGTGGCCGCAGGACCTACGCCGCTACGACGGCCGCCGTGAACTCAAAAGGCAGTCCGAGCTCAGCTAGCGCTGAGATCGAAGTGACGTCGAGCTGAAATGCGCAATCACCGCCGCCTTCCTCATTCGCCTCGACTAGAACAAGCAAATCCACATAGGCAATTTCCACTCCGGGAAGTCGATCTAAATCCACATCAGCTCGCAGCAGCCTCTGAGCGATCGAAGCGATCGCGGATCCGATGCCTTCGATGGCTTCTCCCTTAAACGACAGCACCCAGATCCCCGTCTTCTCTACCACCTCTGCACCGCTCTTAGTCGTCCAGCGCTTTCCTTTCTTGTGCGCGCGATCAGACTCCACCATCAGCAGCCTCGAGATCTGCTCGGGGTCGATGTGGTCTCCCTTCAAGTAAACAGAAATCTGAAACGACTCGTTGCTCATGACCTAGCTCTCATTCAAATTTCCAACCACTTCACCCTGGGGATTGACCACATCACCAGTCTCTGGGTTAGTCCCGTAGTTGTCCTTGCCCTTGCCCCCGCCTTGACCCTTGTCTTTTTGCTTGATGTCATGGAATCGTCGGCGACCCTCTGCCGCGCTCTTGCCGTTTCGCCGCCCCCACTCTTCCGCGCCTCGATCGCCTGCCCAGTACCCAGGCGCATGCGCTCTTGACTCATAGTCAAACCTATTTTCACCACAGAGCTCACCCCCGCAGGGATGCGGCGAGAAAAGATACAAGAATGGACCCGATGCCAGCGCTCCGCCCGCTGCAGACAGGCTGAGCCCCCAAGGAACGCCTCGAGTGGCGGGGACCGTCACCGGGATCTGGATCGGGCGAACACCATAGACTTGGACTGACGACAGGCGGGTTGGCTCGTCGCCCTCATCACTAGTGCCGCCCATTGTTCCTGCAACGCCTGAGAGGCGACCGTCTGGATCGACGAGCGTGTAAGGGTTACTGCTTGCGTATCTGTACCTATGGAACTGATCGATAGAGCCAAGGTAGGCGGTAACTGGGTCGACCGACAAGAACAGCCCGAGTTCGGGGTCGTAGTAGCGCTGCTGCATGTAAACAAGCCCAGTCGCCGTGTCTTGCGCGTGCCCTCCATAGCCAAGCCCATCATTGGGAGCCACGCCTAGCCGCTGACCGAATGGCTCGTACTCTACCTGCAGGACAATGGTTCCGGCAGCATCAGTCTCAGCGACGACGCTACCGAGCTCGTCGGTATGAACGTAAATAACTGTCTGTGCTTGAACAGAGCCCATCCCTACAAGTAAGAGTGCAGTGAGACAAGAGCGGCGGATAGCAGCCGCGAAGAAGCTCATTCTCATCCTTGGTTCTCCGACGACGTATCTTGATCCGAATAAGGCCTGATCGGTCCCGGGCCGGGCTGAGGACCGCCAGGGGGCGGAATCATTCCTTGGATCGTCTTGATCGCAGACCAACCACCACAGCCAAGCGCGTTGCAATAGCGAACTCGGTAGGAGAACGAGGTGTAGAGATCGCGCATCGTCATAGCACGATTTGTCTGCGGCCCGTAGTAGGCACTCGTCCAAGCCCCGTTGTTGGCACGCTCCATCAACTCGTAGTTGAAGTCGGTCGCCGACCCAGAGATCTCAGACCAGCTCACGATGAAATCACCAGGAGCCCGCGATGTCGGCACGGTCAAATTGGGAGCCGCGGACTGCACCACAGTGATTGCAGCAATGCCCGACCACGTGCCACACGCTGACTCATTACAGGCCCGAGCGCGATACTGATATTTGCCGCTTGCCCTATCTCCTACAACTAGCTGTCTCTGCGCGCCCTGGTAAGCAGGTCGCCAAGCGGAGTTGTCGGCGAGCTCCTCAAGTTGATAGGAGCTCGCACCAGTCGACTCCGTCCAGCTGACGGTATACGTGCCATTGATCGATCGGTTTGGCAGTGTGACTGTTGGCGCGGAGGGCAGATCTGCGGAAACTTGTACGCTCGCGATGCTTGACCAGTTTCCACAACCTGCCAAGTTGCACGCTTGCACACGGAAGTCATACGTGCCGCTTGCCTGTCGGATGAGCATTTGGCTGAGGCCAGGCGCGTCATGCGCGACGGACCAGGCACCTTGCCCCAGACGCTCTTGTAGGAGGTAGCGACTTGCGCCCGGAGCTGACGTCCAGCTCACTACAATGTTGGGCGATCCTGCAACTAAAGATGCGGTGAGCTGCGGGGCGGACTGCGGCGTGACGACCAAAGAAGCAACCGCTGACCAGTCGCTACATCCCCGGTCGCTACACGCTCGCACGCGGTAACTGTGAGTTCCACCGATGCGCCCTGAAACAGCAATTGAGTTTTCAGATCCTTGGTGAATAAGCGCCCAGTCCGCACCCACGAGCCGTTCTTGAAGCTCGTATCGCTCTGCCAGCGCAGAGCTCGTCCAAGAGACGTCAAAGCTGCCCAATCCACTGCTCGATGGAATCGTCAACGCGGGAATACCTGGAAGCGCCAGCGCGACAACGATCTGCTGCTCAGTCGACCAAACGCTACACGTCGTCATGCAGTGACGGACACGATAACGGTAGATACCGTTGGCGCGGCCAGAAAACGCTCGCTCCTTGGCCGGTCCCGTGTAGACGTCCGCCCACGAGCCGCCTTCGAACGACTCTTCCAGCCCGAATGTGCCGCCGCTAGCACCAGCACTCCAGCTTACTAGGTAGCTACCCGAGGCACTGCCAGCGGGCACGGTAAGATCAGGTGCCGGGGGCGGCGGAATGGCGACTTCCACCCACCCTTCGTTAGACCACCCACCGCACACAGTCGCGCAGCCGCGCACGCGGTACCCATAAACGCCGCTCGCATGTGTCAGATCTATGCTGAGACTCGCCGTATCCGAGATACGATTCCAAGGCCCTTCGCCGCGCCACTCTTCCAGCTCGTACCGCGATGCAAAGCGAACCGAACTCCAGCTCACGGCGAAGCTCCCGGTCGTGCTCAGTGCGGGGGCCGCCAGCTGGGGGACATCAATCTGGATGGGCGTCTCGACGCGAGCGATCTGCTTTCCCGAGAGGTAGATGATTTCGCTCGTCACGCCTCGGTGTTCGTCCCGCTGAAATCGCAAAACGCCGTCATGTCCGTAGATCGAGTAGATGCCTTTCCCGGCCCTAATGGATTGAACGCGTCGACCGTGTCCGTCGTAGCGGTACTCGTCGGCGCCGGCTACAGAGCGCAGGCGGTTGCCATAGTCAAACTGGAAGCTTCTCCCATCCTTCGAAGCGAGGTTTCCCTGAGCGTCGTAGCTAAGCGACGACACAGAGCTCCCGCCAGGCGTCGAAAGCGAGCTGAGCTTGTTGCTTGCGTCATAGTGGTATACATGCTGCCTTGCATTCGGCCCACCACTGACGCTGAGGCTCCGGATGTTGTCGAGCGCGTCGTAAGAGTAGGACGCCGTGCCGAACATTGGAGATGTAGTATGGATAAGGCGGTCAAGCGCGTCATACTGCATCGTCCGATCACCGCGATTTCCCGCGCGAGCATCGCTAATTGCTGCGACGTTTCCGTTCGCGTCATAGTCAAGACTGTCATCACGAACTACTGACGCCCCCATCAGATCTTGACTGCGATCGACAAGTCCACGCGTGTTTTGGGTCATCGAATGGCTGACGCCGTTTCCGTAAACGAACTGCTTTAGCGCCCCATTCGGATGGTAGTGCGCGCCTATTGCAAATGCGCTTGCCTGAGTGGCTTGCCCTAAAGCATTGGGGAAATAGTCGATGCGCATCGCGGTGAGAGAATGATTATGACTGGCTAAGTGACCGTTTGCGTCAAATCCATAACCAAGACCCCAGGCGACCTCACCGACTCCCATTGCCTCACCCGTGACCATTCCGCGCTTGTTTCGGGTGTAGACAGTCGTAGCCACTCCTGCGCCACCGTTGTCCACGACGGTTTGAGACAGCAGGCCTGTTGGCGTAAACGAATTGTCGGTGTTTCCGAGGCCGTCAGGAAAGCGTACCGAAATTTCTCTACCCCTCGCATCGTACGCGCGCTCAACCCTTCTACCCCCGCTATAAGCTTCGGCAGTATTGCACTGCCCTGTGTCGGCGAGCTCATGATGACCAGCTGCATGCCACGCGACGTTTCCCGAAAGGTCGTAAGCTATTACTGTCGCGCCGGTTTCCGGCTCAACGATCTTACAAAGCTGCTGATATTGGTCATAGACGAACGAACGCCTGACGGAATGGGTGCTGCCGAAGCCTCGGCGCGCGATTGACGTAGGCCTTCCGAAGCTGTCTCGCGCTGTTTCCTCAACGATGTGTTCGAGGGTCCCGTATCCGATGTTCTCTACAACCGGATAGCTGTATGTCGGCTCCGACCACGCGCGGTAATCGGTGATCGTAACCATGCCGCGGGCGTTGACACTCCGGCGCTTGAATCCAGGCAAGTACTCATACGTGGATACGAGGGGACCATGTTCAGTATCTGCAGTAATCGAGGTCGGACGAGAGATACTGTCGTAAGTCGTTCGGACCCCTGCAGCCGCGCTCGCCCCGTGGCTAGGGTATGAAGCGAAGGATGTAGAGCCATTCCACTTAAAGCTCTTTCGAACAAATCGCTGCGTGCCGATCTCATTTCCTGCGTCGAACTCCCTCACCAAGACAGGCCGCAGGAGCGCGTCGAAGTAAGTGATCTTCCGGCCGTTTCCGGTGGAAGTGACTTGCCTCCAGTGGCCAGGCGCAATGCCCCACTCATCGGCCCATACCTGCTCGTGAAGGTGCTGCGTGGCGTTCCAGCTCGTTGAATCTCCCGATGGATAATCAATTCGCGAAAGCCGCCCAGCCGCATCGTAGGAGTAAATTGTCGTCGCCCCGAGTTCATCGACCACTTGATCGATCTGCCCAGTATCTCCAACTTGAATTGAGACCGAGCTACCTGAGGGCGAATCCGGCGTAGCGGGGTACGAGATCAGCTGAGGGAGGCCACGCTTCCAGTTCGAGTAGCTTGTCTGATGATTGCCTCCATCGCGAATCGATTGAATCGTGCCGTCGTTATTGTAGGCAAGCGTTCTCACTACGCGGCCAGACTCCCGAACAACAGAAGGGCGCGCTGATCCGTCGTAGTCAACGGCTGAGATGTCAACGCCATCGATCGAGACTTTCGATTCTTGGCCCAACGCCCAGAGCGCTGCGTTATCGTGATACTCGATCTGCCTCACCCGCGATGCTTGAGCCCACGCCGAAGAGGGCAAAATGACCCCAACGGCTAATGACACCCCGAGAAGCCGTCGTGCCAACGCAGGCCGCGCACAGCGCTCTGAGCGCGCGCACGCGCGGCTTGCCGAAGATCCGTAATCACGGATGCTAGAATTCATGACGTTTTCCCTGGTTACTGCGCCTGCGACGCAACCAAACAGATGACGACTGGTGGTCGCCACATCGCTTACGACCAATCAGTTTGCTGAGGAGCTCTCTTCTATCCGCAGCGGCCGCGCGAACTGATCAAAGTGCGTGGTGAGCGCAGAGAATCGAACACCGTCTTGAATCACTTCCCGCCTTACTAATGGCCAATGGAGCTCCCATTGCCTCGGCGAAATCGCGTTATAGCTGCTCCGCATGTTTCCAATGCGAGATGGATATGCGCCCGTGCTAGGACCATAGGTGTAAACGGTCGACCGCACGGGGGCGCCGAAGGTCTCGTCTGCGAACGTGTCTTCCCGTAGAAGCTTGTTTTCATATTCATGAAAGCCGACATACCCCACGCTAATCCGACTGACGGTTGCATCCGGATTAACGGTATAGAGAGATGCGTGGGCAGGCATCTCATAGAAGTAGAACACAGGTGGTATGGGAACGATCTGAGACAGGCCGGGCCAAGAGTCAAAGACATCCGACGTGTAGTGATAGCGCCAGTTATCGTCTACACCAGGGCCAAACACTCGCTTGCCAATGAGCTGATAGGCGCCATAGCGCCTAGAGCTCTCGACGACCTCATACCCGTTCCAAGAGTCGGCGCGCGCGAATCTCTCTGCCTGCGGGCCCGCCAGCCCGGCCCTGAGGGTAAATTCTGCAGTTGCGCCGTGGGGAGACGTTATCTGTCCTGAGACCGTAGGAAGCGGCGCTCCTGAATTCTGGTATGCAGTGATTGCGTGCGCATACAGCCAGCAATCTTCGTCTACATGTGATTTTGTATCACAGACGTTGCTAAGCAAATCCAAACGAAGGTCCCAAGCGCTCTGATCCGGAAGCGTGACTTTCCTGAGGTTGACCGACATCGTATCGAAGGTGGTGCGGCTTCTTCCGTTAGAATGCTTAGCGTAATCATAGCTATAGACCCGCCTCAACGCGCTATCTGGCTGAATTACGACTTGGCTTACGTAGCTGTTCGTAACACTTGTTGGGGAATAGCTGTTCCCATTCAGCACGCGATGGGTCATCACGCGTGGCGACCATATGATTTCTACCTCTCGACCATCGCTCGCAGTTATTCTACGTAGCATCCTGCCGGCATAGGTGAGCGTGAGATAGTTACCGCTTTTATCTTCAATCCGTGTCGGAAAAAGCTTGCTTTCGACTACCGAGAACACCTGGTACTCAGGGGTAGGGATAAAGCCACCTCCCTCACCATAATTGATACTCTTCCGAAACGGCGCATCGGACACCAGCCAATCGAACCAGTACTTTGTGCCATCGGTGTCGACGACCAAGAATCCCTCGCCGCCTTGCCCGCTCTTTATGCTCGGCAGGCACCCTACGGCCAATCTTTCTTTTGTGGTCAAGGGAAAACTTGCGACGCCTCCAATCGTGCCGGTGGGCGACGACGGATTCTCAGCGCCGCGCGCAAGCAACTTTTGGGTAGGCCTGCCGGGGATGTTGAGATTGACACCTGGCCACCATATTCCAGAGGTTGTCGGCGGTGGCGCTCCCATCGCTGAGCATCGCAAGCCAGGCGTCGTGCCGGAAGCGATCCAAGTCGCGGAATTGTTCGGCCACACGCCTTGTGAGGCGTTCGCAGGCATTTCAGTAGATAGATGCGGAACATCGAGCTGCCAATCTGCGAACGCCTTCGTGCGAAGCCAGTTTGCCGGCGACCTCGATAGCACGTCGAAGCTGCGTGATATTTCGATCGTGGGTCCCGTTCCGGGGTAAACCACGTCCGTCACGCGAAACGATAGGTTTCCATCTGCCGGACTGACTGAATCTCCAAAAGCAGTCTGTCCAGAGGTGGCCGGCAGCGCCTTTTCCAGAGCGCGCTGCGTCAGCTCATAGCCCGGGTTCAGCCGTTCAGCGAGCGCCGGCGTGATGAGCGCCATCTGCAAGGAAAACGTTGCAGCTACAGAAGCTGCGAGTCCTTTAAGTGCCATGTCTCTCCTTCCAAACGCGGCAATGCATCGCGAAGAGAACTTGAGACGCCGCCAACCTGAGCCATGCCAACGGCATGCTCAATTCGCTCAGCAACACAGTCTCCCCCTGTCGTGCGTTGCTGAGAACTTGGCTAGCACCGTTGCAGCTTAGTGCAACCTGAACAGAGATTGCAAGCGCTCGCGGGCTGCTGTCGACACTTGCGACCACTGCACGGGGCTAGGCATAAGAGCCTAGGTGCCCCTATCGCCCCCGGAGCAGCTTGACGTGGATGTTCGAGGGGAGAACCACAGGAATCTTGATCTGCGATTGATTCGGGCCGGACGGACTGCGCTCGCAGACCGCTTGAGTGCGCTGTTGCGATGCGAAGCTCACGGCACAGGCCAACGGGCGCAACTGCTTCTGCCCGGACGCGCGCTCAGCAATCCGGCACTTGGAGCGACCGCTACCCACGCGTTCGCTACGCAGAAGTGAATTCTGGTAGGGCGCACGATTGACAGCGCGCCGAAATGCCCTAGGAATCGTGCACCAAGAAGCGGAGCCGTGCGCCATGGAATACGACGAGGATGATAGCTTTGTGGACGAGATCGACTTGGACCACATCGACTTGGACGACGAGTTCGCTCTGCGCACTGCGATCGTCGAGTCGGCAATCGCCAGGACCGAGGCGCTGGGCTATTCGATCGGGCACCGCCTGAGGTCTCTGAGTGATTGCTACATTCTGCGCGATCTCACTGACGACGAATTCCAGGCTCAGATCGTGCCAGTCAATTCACGACATTGAGCCACTTGCTGGGTGGCCCGCTGAGCGGGACCTACCGCGTGGCTATCGCTTCCAGTCGTCATCGAACGTGCCCAGGTGCATCGGCATCGTGAGGCCCTCCCGCGATCGCGTTCGCTCCTCATGGTGCATCGCGAGGGACAGGTAGATCAGAGCAGACCTGGCAAGTTGGAGAAGGCGCAGCGTGCGTCGCTCCAAGTCCCCCCCGACTGATCGCCGGCACCTCTGCATCGCTGCCATTTGGGATCGAAAATCCGTCTTCCAAGACGCGTAGGAATCGGTGTTCGATCAGATTTCGTAGTTAAGCAATCCGTCTTGCGTCCGGCTCCAGAAGATCCTGCGCTCCTTCTTCGAAGAGATCCTTGCTGAGCCAGTAAAGCCCTCGCAGTGGCCAGTTCTTGGAGCCTGCAATGCGCGATCTAAGCGCCTTGTTCTTGCCCTCAGTCCACACGGCGCGGAAGTTTACCTGACGTGGCCCCATACCAAGAGCAAGATATCGGTTGAGGAAAAAAGCAATCTTGTCGAAGATGGAATAGGCCACGCGAAACGCCATCTTGAGTTGCTCGGTTGCGAGCCCGAAAGCGGGGTAGTCGAGCGTGTTGAGGAGTAAGACGTCGCGATCTGAAAAGTGAGCTTCCTCGCTTTTGCCTGACTCCCAAAGCATGAACCTAGCGGACACGGCAGACTCAACTTCCAAGTGCAACACCCGGCGGAGTGTAGGGTGTCGCGATGGGAAAACAGTACAGCCACCTGAGCGCGGAAGAGCGCGCAGTGCTTCAGGTCGAGCGC
>NZ_JBDJMU010000025.1:0-43049 GCF_039674105.1 Luteimonas sp. TWI596 | reverse complement strand
ATGAACGGGCGACCGCGCAAGACGCTCGGCTGGGCAACACCAGCCCAGGTGATGGAGAGGGAAATCATCGACTTCAAATCACGTGTTGCACTTGATTCTTGAGACCGCCCTGTGGTGATCGACTGCTACACCCGGCAACTGCTCGGCTGGCAGCTCTCACGCAGCGGCAAGGCCAGTACCGCAGCCGCCGCGCTGGAGCAGGCACTGATCACCCGCTTCGGGACCTTGGGACGGGTGCAAAGCCCCTTCCTGCTGCGCTCGGACAACGGCTTGGTCTTCACCAGTCGCGACTACACGCGGCTGGTCCGCAGCTATGGCCTGCGCCAGGAGTTCATCACCCCGCACTGCCCACAGCAGAACGGAATGGTGGAGCGGGTCATCCGCACGCTCAAAGAGCAGTGCGCACATCGCCACCGTTTCGAAAGCCAGCAGCATGCCAGCCGTGTGCTCGGCGACTGGATCCAGTTCTACAACCACCGGCGTCCGCACCAGGCGCTGGGCATGAAGACACCCGCCGAGGCATACGCTTTAGCGGCCTGACCTGTGCAGGAACCGCTGGGTCATTACACCTACGCGAAAGCGCGGGAGGTCAATCCGGACGCCGGCAAGCCGTTGAGCGAGGAAGAGAAGAAGCAGCTGTTCGGGCAGGGCCGCCGCTGAGGCGACGCATCCGGGGTGCGCACGCCCGACACCCTGCGTAGGATCGAAACTCCACTCCGGCCCCAAGGACGCGCCCGATGCGAGCGATCCCTCTATGCGCCGCGGCCTGCCTGCTCGCCGCGTGCGCATCGACACCAACCGCGGCTCCCGTCTCCGCTCCCCTCGCCGATGCCGCCCGCTGCGACGCGCTCGCCGGCGACGGCTGGCGGCGAATCCCCGCGCCCAAGGTCGCCGCCGAATTGCTTGCGCTGGCCTACGTCGCCACGCCCCCGACGCAGGCGCGCTGGTACGTCGCCAACGACGGCCGGCATGCGGCCTGCCTGCCACCCGATGCCGGCACCTCCTGCGGCCATGTCCTGCACACCTTCCAGCCGCAGATCCATCGAATGTGGAGCTGGTCGGGCAGTGCCGCACGGAGCGAGGCCTGTCCAGGGGGCTGATGCCGCGCATAGCCCAGCGCTACGCCATCAAGCGATCATATCGGTCAGCGAGCGTGAGCCCGTTCAACCCGTTAGTCGTAGTTCTCTTTCATCAAATTCAGGGATGCCATCACACCAACCGACATCCCCACTCCTAAGAACAAGGGAAAACAACCGCTCCATTCGATCCCATCTTCTCGACCGAAAAAAGCAATGAGCAAGCCGACATAGATGAGGGCCAATCCCGTCATGAAAAGTCGCTGTTGATTCCCGCCAGACACAAAAACTGATTTGGCGAGGGATGGTTTCACCCAACGCACCCCAATGACGCAGTCGCGCCACGCCAATGCAAGAACTGATAAAACCCCAAATCCCATAATAGTCATCGCAAAAAGTAAGTCAGGCGAATGATCGGATGGACCAAGTCCGCGATAGGTTATCGGAGCCATAATCCCACCAATTATCGCAATTACCAATATATTTAATATCGTTAACTTCATGGGAAGTAATGAGTTAACTCAAGCCCAGCGCCCACCTGCGCACCAGAGCCAAACCGGGGCGTCACAATCGACGGGCCTGACGAAAATCCGCCGTACTCCTGCCAAAACACAGCGCGCCCACCAGACACCCCTTGGGTCCCACCGTAGTTTGCTCCAACACCAGCGCCCACGAAGCCAACACTAGCGGATGCATCTGCGTAAACGCCAACGCCATTCTTGCTTTCGCAGCCCTGGGCGTTGGAATGATTTGCATCAGGAGGGGTTCCAAATGGATTAACGCTCACACCCGCCCCCGCACCGGCGCCCAGCCGAAAACTTGCTGATTCAACCCTCATCCCCTGGCCAGCGATCATCACTCCCCCTCCAGGTCCAACAGGCCCTAGAACACCTGTGGGGAAGTACCCAGACAAAGTTACACTCCAGAGGCCGAGTGGATCGACCGCATTGACCGGATCACCTCCAACATAGGAATAGGTATTAAATCCGCCCAACAACCCAATGGGATCGCTTTGTGTATAGCGACCCATTCTTGCGTCATAGTAGCGATTGATGTTGTACCAGAGATTCGTCTCCCGATCGTAGTACTGGCCCGGGAGCCCGATGTTCAGCCCACCGATGCTGTCCTGGGTAACACGCCGATCGAAAGCAAAGTTCTCTGCGCGCCATACCACTGCCTTTGCTGAATTCGTGACCAACTCAGGTCGCCCGAGGTGATCGCCGTGAGCGTAATAGAGCTGCTTATTGCGAACGAATCCAACCAGCTCGCCGTTCAACCACAAGTAGTTGATCCAATGTCCATCGGAATGCCGATGCTCGGAGAGCAGCCGACTCCCAGGCCCATACCAATATCGATACCGGCCATGAGTGGAGTCTTTCCAGACACGTTCGTTGAACGCGTTGTAGGTGTAAGACTGTGCGCCAGCGGGTAGATCCACCGAGGTGTAGCTGGGAACGTCGACACGCTCCGCAGCTGGGCGCTCGACCTTGACTAATCTTCTGAACGCATCGTACTGATAGCTGAGACCTGTTTCCGCGACAGTGTCACCCACCGAGTCATAGTTGAAGTATCGATCAGTATCACCAGGCCTGGTAAGCCATCGCATACGGTTGCTATTGGACTCGAGCCCCAGATACGAGCGCCGTCCGTCCCAGTCATGATAGGTCCGGTTTCCGTTCGAGTCGTAGCCGAATGCCTGAGACCCCAAGCCAGTATCCATTTCTGTCAAACGGTCAAGCGCATCGTAGCTGTAGGACTGCGTCGCGCTTTGATTAACGTAGTTGGTGATATGTTGAATACGGTCATTCTGATCGTACTTATTGTGGAGGCTCTGGAGGGTGACACCTCCGTTCATCGTTGTAAGATTCGTAAGGCGCTGGTCACCAGGCTGATAGTTGACATCGTAGTAGAGGTTGCGCGTCAAACCGTTCCCGTACAACCAACCAGTCGGGGGCCCGAATGGACGGTAATTTATATTCGTTGCAACGTTACGAACTGTACCGTTGATGTTGACAGTCATTGCACGCAGTTGGCCGCGGCTGTAGCCGTAACCCACTGCCATACCATCCGGATACACAACAGCGTTCAAACGACCGATGCCATCATAGTTATAGTACGTCGTGTGATCTGTCTCCACGCCATTTCCTGTGATCCAGTCACGACGTCGTCGCAACTTTCCGTCATCTGTATAGGCAAGATGCGTCGTAGAACTCCCTGCGTCGGCGGTACTACACAGTCGGCTCTTGCCGTTTTCGCACCAGTCGTAACCATAGGCCAGGGACGCATTTCCACTGGATGCAATGGCCAGCCGATTCAGGGCGTCGTATGTGTAAGCCAGCCAGCTGCCATCGTGACGCGTCATGCGTGTACGCTGGCCAAGGGCGTTGTACGCGAATGTCGTCGTACCCGTATCCGGACTGACCTGACGCGTCAGATCACCGAACCCATTGTAGGTATACGTAGTCTCATTGCCTCTAGGATCCACGACGCGCGTGATTCGATTCATTCCGTCGTAGGTCGTCGTACTCACGCCGCCGAGTGGATCCTGCACACGAACCCTGCGGCCTGCCGAGTCGTAGGCCATTTTCGTCGCACGCCCCAATGAATCGAGCGACGACACCACATTGCCGTTGCCATCGTACGCATATCGGAAGTTCTGGCCGGAATTCCCCTTGATCGCCTGCAGGAATCCTTGGGTGTCGTACTGACGCTCACTCCTTTGAACGACCTGGCCTGTGACATCTTTCACCGTAGTGAAGGTCTGATTGCCTAGCAAATCGTACGTGTACGAGGTTGTCCCGAACACAGCACTGCCGTGGTGTTCCTGCAACTGCGTTAGATATCCCGCATCGTTATAGGTATAGGACCACGTGGCGCCTGAGCCATCATTGCTCGTCAGCACGTTACCCATCGCATCATACGTGAACGACTCGACCTGATTTCCGACGTCGCCTCGATAGGTGGTCCGGCGGGTCAGGCGCCCGCGCGCGTCGTAGGCGAAATCGACCGTCTGACCGTTTTCGCCGACGACACGTCCGGGTTGGCCGCGCCCGTTGTGCCCGGAGTACGTGACAGTGTGCCCCAGGCTATTGGACACGCGGATCAGGTCGCCCTCCGCGCTGTACTCCTCCGTCCTCGCCTGGCCCGTCACCGGCGGGGTCACCGTCACCGACTTCATGACTCGGTTGGAGTGGAAGGTGTAGTTAAAGGTCGTCTTGCGCGTTTGGCTTGTGGTACAGGCGCCACCACTGCAGCCGTCGAGGTAGATCGCCTGCGTCAAGCGGCCGCGCTTGGCACTGTCGTTATCTGCGTAGTAGGTATAGCGGGTGCGAGACAACGGCTGAGATACGCTTGCACCGTGATAGGTCACCTGCTGCAGGCGGTTGCGTGGTTCGTCCCAGACATAGGTGATGATGCGCTGGCTCGTTGTGCTGCCATCGGGAGCGATGCCGCTGGTCACTCTCAGCAGCTGGCCGCGATCATTGTATTGGTAGTTGGTCCGGTTGCCTTGCCAATCCAACCGATGCGTGACATAGCCTCGGCTGTCGTAACCCGTCGCAGCCGCGGCAGCAGGACAGGCCGCACTCGAACTGCGGCTGACGCCTGTGAGCTCACGTCGCCCGGCGACCCATGCATATTGATAGCGCACGGTATGACCAAGCGCATTGGTGACATCCGTATAGTCGGCGCCATACGCGAAGGTGCTCTTCTCCATACTGCCCGCTAGCCCCGATTCGCTGACGCGTCCGTCGGCGTAGTAGGCATACCAAGAGTAGCGTCGCCCGCCGACAGAGATGCCTGTCAAGGCCCGCGGATGGCGGGTATCCTCATAGTGATAGGTTCTTTCACCTATGCTATTTGGGTACACTACCTTGGACAGGTTCCCGTACACGCTGGGACCAGCGTACTGGTACGTGTACTTTTTCCCGTCCGGGTCTGTCACCGACGCGATGGCGCCAGATCCAGTCCATGTCACGGCGACCGAGCGACCGGAACTGTGCGTCACACGGCTGAAGTAGCTCGAAGCGCCAGGGTAAGTAAATGTCCACCTTATCCCGCGTAGATTGGTAACCGATAAAATTCGCCCCTCCTGTCCCGGGGTCGCATCATAGATTTCGGTACCGCCATCCTCGCGCGAAAGCTCATAGCGGTTGCCCGTCAGCGTGATCGAGGACACGCCTTGTGCTTTCTCGGGAACCCAAGTCGTAGTGCCTGGCGAGCGATGGTAGACAACGACTGAGCTATCAGGCCGCTCTGCGCGAATAGTGATCGGAATGCCATTGGCGGCAGAACAATCCGGCCCGCCCAGCTCGATCGGCACATTAGGGTCATAGCACTCTGGTGGAGAGGCTTCAAACTCCCTATAAAGCCGGTAGTGGAACGAGGATGTCCACTTTGCATTGAATTGCCCGTAATCTTGGCGGCTGTGCGAGTAATAGCGGGTCAGCGTCAGCGGCATCTCCCCAATGCCGGTAAAGTCCGTTTCTTCGAGGACCTTATTTCCCGAGATGATGACAACTGGATTATCGGTCGACTCATCGCAGTCGCTGGGCGTTTCGTTGGTCTCCTTTTTATCCGGGCTCATAATACTCCCGGGCACACCCCCGCCGATCGGGACTTCAAATCCGCCAGACAACCCATATCCGGAGCTATAGAGACTCAATCCGCCGCTCGGCGTGTAGATCCGATTCTCTCTGACGTATACCGTCTCCTCGTACTCTGACTCGTCTTTCGCTGAGGCGTCGAGCGCAACGCCGGCCGCGGTCAGACACAACGCAAGCATGACGGACGCCCGCAGCAGTCCTTGCGATCCCTCGGTACGTACCATTCCCTTTCCCCTGGCTGCCAGCGCACATACGCGCTTGTGTCTAATCGGAGTCGCACTAAAGTGCGATCCAATGAGCATGTGAAGATATCACTTCACATCGGTGAATGGGAAATGAAAAGTCCACGTGTGACGCGCCACCTGTCTGCGCAGCACCGCTCGTTACACTCCCCTCCCCGCTTCACTGGATTCGCCATGCGCTCCGTCCTTGCCGCTGCCGCTCTGATGCTCGCCACGACCGCCACCGACACGCTCGCCACGACACCGCCTGCGGACGGTCGTCTCACGCTCGAGGCGATCACCGGCGATGCGCCGTTGTCAGGGCCAACGTTGCTCAAGCCGCAGGTCGCGCCGGATGGGTCGCGGGTGACGTTCCTGCGCGGCAAGGATGAGAACCGCAACCAGCTCGACCTGTGGGAGTACGACATCGCCAGCGGGCAGACCCGCATGCTGGTCGATTCGAAGGTCGTGCTGCCGGGCGAGGAGACGCTCAGCGACGAGGAGAAGGCCCGACGCGAGCGTCAGCGCATCGCCGGACAATCAGGCATCGTCGATTATCAGTGGGCGCCCGATGCGCGCACACTGCTGTTTCCGCTCGGCGGCGAGCTGTATCTCTACGATCTGGCGAAGACCGGGCGCGATGCGGTCCGCAAGCTCACGAATGGCGGCGGGTTCGCGACCGACCCGAAGGTCTCGCCGCGCGGCGGCTTCGTGAGTTTCGTCCGGTCGCGCGATCTGTGGGTCGTGGATCTGGCCAGCGGCGCCGAGCGCCGGCTCACGACCGACGGCAGCGCGACGATCGGTAATGGTGTGGCCGAATTTGTGGCCGATGAGGAAATGGACCGGCACACGGGCTACTGGTGGGCGCCCGACGACAGCGCGATCGCGTATGCGCGCATCGACGAGTCGCCGGTGCCGGTGCAGAAGCGCTACGAGGTCTATCCCGATCGCACCGATGTCGTCGAGCAGCGCTATCCGGCGGCCGGCGACGACAATGTGCGCGTCTCGCTGCACGTGGTCGCGCCGCAGGGCGGAACCGCGACCGCCATCGACCTCGGCTCCGATCCGGACATCTATCTCGCTCGTGTGCAGTGGCGCGATGCGCAGCGACTGACGTTCCAGCGTCAGTCGCGCGACCAGCAGACGCTGGAACTGATCGAGGCCACGCTCGCCACCGGCCGCCAGCGCACACTGCTCGTCGAGCGCAGCCGCACCTGGGTTCCGCTGCACGACGACCTGCGGTTCCTCACCGACGGTCGCTTCGTGTGGTCGTCGGAGCGCGACGGCTTCCAGCATCTGTACGTGATGAGCGAGGACGGCCGCCGGGCGACGCAGCTCACGCGCGGCGACTGGCCGGTCGATGCGCTGCTGGCCGTCGACGAGGCCGCTGGCCTGGTGTACTTCCGCGCGGGCATGGCACTGGAGGACGGCAAGGCCGTCGCCCAGCCGATCGAGTCGCGGCTCTACAGCGTCGGGCTCGACGGCCGGCAGGCCTATACCGCGCTGTCGACGGCGCCTGGCATGCACACCGCCAGCTTCGCGCGCAACGCGTCGGTCTACGTCGACAGCTGGTCGAACACCACGACCCCGCCGCAGATCGCGCTGCACCGGGCCGACGGCACGCAGGTCGCCACGCTGGTCGACAACGACCTCGCCGCGGCCGACCACCCCTATGCGCCCTATCGGGCCGCGCACCTGCCTACCGAGTTCGGCACGCTGACCGCCGCCGACGGGCGCACACCGTTGCATTACTCGCTGATCCGGCCCGCCGACTTCGATGCGTCCAAGCGTTATCCGGTCGTGGTGTACGTCTATGGCGGGCCGGCGTCGCAGACCGTGCTCGACACCTGGCCCGGGCGCGCCGACGCGAG
Organism: Luteimonas sp. TWI596; assembly: GCF_039674105.1. NCBI lineage: Bacteria > Pseudomonadati > Pseudomonadota > Gammaproteobacteria > Lysobacterales > Lysobacteraceae > Luteimonas > Luteimonas sp. TWI596. Next base: position 35,277 of record NZ_JBDJMU010000025.1, on the reverse strand, counting down.
CTTCCACCAGTACCTGGCGCAGCGTGGCTACGTGGTGTTCTCGCTCGACAATCGCGGCACACCGCGGCGCGGCCGCGAGTTCGGCGGTGCACTGTATCGGCGCCAGGGCACGGTCGAGGTCGAGGACCAGGTCCGCGGCGTGGACTGGTTGAAGGCGCAGCCGTGGGTCGACGGCGACCGCATCGCGGTCAACGGCTGGTCGAACGGCGGTTACATGACGCTGATGCTGCTGGGCAAGGCGCCGGAGGCGTATGCCTGCGGCGTCGCCGGCGCACCGGTCGCCGACTGGGCGCTCTACGACACGCACTACACCGAGCGTTACATGGGGCTGCCCAAGGCCAACGTGGACGGGTATCGCGAGGCCAGCGTGTTCACCCACGCAGGCAACATCCGGCCCAACGCCTTGCTGCTGATCCACGGCATGGCCGACGACAACGTGCTGTTCACCAACGCCACGCAGCTGATGAGCCAGCTGCAATCGGCCGGCACCCCGTTCGAGCTGATGACCTACCCCGGCGCCAAGCACGGCCTGCGCGGTCGCGACGCATTGCATCGCTATCGCACCACCGAGGCCTTCCTGCAACGCTGCCTCGCACGCTGACCTTAGCCGGAGTCTCGCGAATGGTCGCCGTCCCGCCGCCTTTGCCCACCGGTCCTGCTGCCAGCCCGCCCTCAGCCGGCTGGTGGCGACGGCACTGGAAGTGGGCGTTGCCCGTGGCCATCGTCACCGCGATCGCGCTGGCCGCCCTCGCAATCACGGCGCTGCTGTTCGGGGTGCGCAGCGCCCTGGTCGACTCGGACGTCTACCAGGATGCGCTGGCGCGGGCGCGTGCGGACCGGGAGATCATCGCGCTGATCGGCGAACCGATGACCGAGAGCTTCATGCCGGCAGGCAATATCAACACCTCGACCCTCGGCGGCGGTAGCGGCGAGGCCAGCCTCATGGTGACGCTGACCGGGCCCAAGGGTGAGGGCACGCTGTATGTCGAGGCCAAGCGCAAACGCGGCCAATGGCGCTACGGCTCGCTGTTCTTCATCAAGGCGACGGACGATGGCCGGGTGACCCTGGTCGACCCGGCAACCGGCTTGGGCGAGCCCGCGATCGCGCCCTGACTTCCGGGCATTGCCCTGGTGGGGCACGGGGTCTACGGTGGCCCGATCGCCGCCGCCGGATTTGTCCATGAAGCCGCTCGTCCTCGCCATCGCCCTGACCCTCGCCACGCCGTTCGCGGCCGGCGCCCACGCCGACCCTGCCGCCGCGACGGCATCCGCGGCGCAGCCGTCCGGGCCTGCCTGGGTCGCGCGCAGCAACGCGCTTGCACAGATCCTGATCGACGCCCAGGCACCGTTCCAGCCCGAGTCGGTCGGTTTCTTTGGCGTGCCCGGCTACGACGACCAAGTCGCCGATCTCGGGCCCGACCACGCCCGCCGTTACCGCGAGGCGATCGCCGGGGCGCGGGCGAAGCTGCAGACCCAGCTCGAGCTCGAGCGCGACCCGGATGTGCGCCAGGACCTGCAGATCCTGCTGACCAGCATCGACGACAGCATCGAGGGCAGCCTGCTCGAGGAGCGGTTCCTGCTGCCGTGGACCGATGCGCCGCAGCTGGTGTTCAACGGCATCAACGCCTTGCTCTCGACGCAGACGCCGCCCGAACGGCGCGGCCACGCGCTCGCACGCCTGCAGCGCTATGCAGGCCTTGTGCCCGGCAGCGTGCCGATCACGCAGCTGGCACGCGCGCGCTACGAAGAACGCCTGTCGGACACGACGCGGCTGCAGCCCACGCGCCGCGAAGTCGAACGCGCGCTCGAAAGCGCCGACACCTATGCCGCTGGCATCCGTGAGCTGTTCGCCGAGTACAAGATCGAGGGCGCCGATGCTGCGCTGGACGCGATCGCCAAGGAGATCGCCGACTACGCGCAGTGGACGCGCACCGTCGTGCTGCCCAAGGCACGCGAGGACACGCGGCTGCCACCCGAGCTCTACGCCTTCGGACTCAAACAGTACGGCACCGACATCGACCCGCAGCTGCTGATGCAGCGCGCGCAACTGGCCTTCATGGAGATCCGGGCGCAGATGCAGCAGCTCGCGCCGCTGGTCGCCAAGGACAAGGACATCGCCGCCACCGACTACCGCGAGGTGATCGCCGCGCTCAAGCGCGATGCGATTGCCGACGACCGGCTCCAAGCCAGCTACCGCGAGGTGATCGACGCGATCGATCCGATCATCGCGCGCGAGCGCATCGTCGACGTGCCACAGCGCGCGATGCAGATGCGGCTGGGGTCGGCCGCGGAATCGGCGGCCCAGCCCGCCCCGCATTTCCGCCCGGCGCCGCTGGTCGGCAACACCGGTCAGCAGGGCACGTTCGTGCTGCCGCTGGGCAACCCCGGCGGCGACGGCGAAGACGCAGCCTACGACGACTTCAATTTCGATGCGGTGCGCTGGACGCTCTCCGCGCACGAGGGCCGGCCGGGCCACGAGCTGCAGTTCACCGCGATGGTCGAGCGCGGGGTGTCGCTCGCGCGCTCGATGTTCGCGTTCAACTCGGTCAACGTCGAAGGCTGGGCGCTGTACGCCGAGGCCGAACTGGTGCCTTACGAGCCGCTCGACGGCCAGTTGATCGCGCTGCAGTTCCGGCTGTTGCGCGCTGCCCGCGCGATGCTCGATCCGATGCTCAACCTGGGCCTGATCGACCGCGAGCGCGCCGGCCGCGTGCTCACCGACGAGGTGATGCTGTCGCCGGCGATGGCGCGCCAGGAGCTCGACCGCTACACCGTCAATGCGCCCGGCCAGGCAACCAGTTACTTCTACGGTTACACCCGCATCCTCGAACTGCGCATGCGCACCGAGTTGGCGCTGGGCGACCGCTTCGACCGCCTGGCCTTCAACAACTTCCTGCTCGACCAGGGCCTGCTGCCGCCCGACCAGTTGGCCGAGGCGGTGGAGACCCGGTTCGTACCCGCGCAGCGCGCGCAGGCGACACGCTAGCGTCGACCGCTCGCAGGAGCGCCCTGGGCACCTGCGAGCGCGGCTTGGCGCGGTCTGCGCCTACCCCAGCCGCGCGAGCATCCGGCGATGGCCGATCAGCCGGGCCCAGCGCATCCCGACGTCCGTCCAACACAGGTAGGCGGCCTCGCCCGCGATCCGCCACCAGGTCGTCGGGCGCCAGGACAGCGTGGGTTCGGCGGCGCACAGCTCCCAGTCCAGGCCCAGGTGGCCGGCGAGCAGCGCGCAGCGTGCAAGGTGGTAGCGGCTGCTGAGCAGGGTGACCTGGCCCACGGGCGTCCCGGCCGATTGCGCCAGCAGCGCACGCGCATTGCGCAGGTTCTGCAGGGTGTCGCGCGAGCGGTCCTCCAGCAGCAGCGGCGCATCGGCAGCGATCCCGCGGGCCAGCAGCGCCTCGCGTGCGAGCGCCGCCTCGGTCGGGGCGCCCTGAGGCCCGCCGCCAAGCAACAGCAGGCTGCGCGGCGCACGCGCATCCCACAACGTCGCGGCCCGGGCCAGCCGGGCCTGGAAATCCGCATCGAGCCGGCCTCCGGGCGCATGCTTGCCGAACAGCAGCACGCACTCCCCGCGCACCGGCGCGCAGGGCGCATTGCGCGCAACCCGACACACGTGCACGACGTAGCCCACGTAGACCAGGCCCAGACTCAGCACGCAGGCGCTGACCGCCACCACGAGCGCATGCAGCGCGTCGCGGTCGACGAGCAGGCGCAGCTGGTGCAGCAGGCGGGGACGGGACATGGCGCGGGTTTGCGCGACGGCGGTACTGGGGTGCGCCCTGAATTCTAGCCTCACGCCCGGTGGCTATACTCGGCCGTTTCCCAAGACGCCCCCCACGTGCCCCCATCGCAATCGTTGCCGCCGATGCCCCCGGTCGCCATCCGCGCCTACACCGCCACGACCGCACTGGGCCGCGGCGCGACGGCGCAGCGCGAGGCCCTGCGCGATCGCAGGGGGGGGCTGCGCCGCAATGATTTCGGTGCGACTCCGCTGCCGACCTGGATCGGTCGCGTCGACGGGCTGGAGGACGCCCCGCTGCCGACGGCGCTGGCGCGCTGGGAGTGCCGCAACAACCGGCTGGCCTGGCTGGCGCTGCAGCAGGATGGCCTGCCCGACGCGCTGGAGGCCCTGGTGGCGCGCCATGGCGCCGACCGGGTTGCGCTGGTGGTGGGCACCTCGACCGCCAGCATCGGCGCCAGCGAGGAGGCCTACGCACGCGCGGTGACCGGCGACGACGGCACGCGCCGGTTTCCGGACGATCTGGCCCGGCCGATCGTGCATACCCCGCATTCGCTGGGCGATTTTCTGCAGCACGCCACCGGACTGCGCGGCCCCTGCATCACGGTGGCGACCGCATGCTCGTCGAGCGCGAAGGTCTTCGCGCAGGCGGCTCGGATGATCGAGGCGGGTGTTGTCGACGCGGCGCTGGTGGGCGGCGTGGATACGCTGTGCGGCAGCGTGCTGTTCGGCTTCAATGCGCTTGGGCTGGTGTCGCGCGAACGCTGCCGGCCCTTCGACATCGCGCGCGATGGCTTGTCGATCGGCGAGGCCGGTGGTTTCGCGTTGCTCGAGCGCCCGGCGCGCGGCGACGATGGCCTGCAGCTGCGCGGCTACGGTGAATCGAGCGATGCGCACCATATGTCCACACCCCATCCCGAAGGCCTGGGCGCGCTCCTGGCGATGCGCGGCGCACTGGCCCGTGGCGGCATCGACGCCGCCCAGGTCGGCTATCTCAACCTGCACGGCACCTCGACCCCGGCCAACGACGCGGTCGAGGCGCATGCGGTCGACGCGCTGTTTCCCGCCACGCTGCACGCCAGCTCCACCAAGGGCTGGACCGGCCACACCCTCGGCGCGGCCGGCATCGTCGAGTCGGTGTTCGCACTGACCGCGCTCGAGCACGGCCTGCTGCCGGGCATCCTCGAATCGCAGGTGCGCGACCCGGCCTGCGGGCCGCAGATCCGGTTCGACAACGCCCAGCGTACGATCGACTACGCCATGAACAACTCGTTCGGCTTCGGCGGCAACAACTGCGCGCTGCTGTTCGGCAAGGCGGCCGCATGAGCGCGCTGACCGCCACGATCGCCGGGATCGGCTTCTGGAGCGATGGCCTGCCCGCCTGGTCGGCCGCGCAGGCCTTCGCTGCCACCGGCGCGCTGCCCGACGCCGCGCCCGCGCGTCCGTCGCCGCAATTGCTCGCGCCCAACGAACGCCGACGCGCGCCCGGTTCGGTCGCCGTCGCTCTGGAGGTGGCGCTCGCGGCCTGCCAGGCCGCCGGCCGCGAGCCGGCGACACTGCCATCGGTGTTCGCCTCCACCCACGGCGAATTGGCGATCACCGACTACATGTGCGAGACCCTCGCACAGGACCCGTCCGCGATCTCGCCGACCAAGTTCCACAATTCGGTGCACAACGCGGCGGCCGGCTACTGGACGATCGGCGCGGGGTGCACCGAGGCCGCGACGGCGATCAGCGCCTACGACGCCACGTTCGCCCAGGGGCTGGTGGAAGCCATGCTGCAGCTCGCGGCCGGCAGCGAGGCGGTGCTGCTGGTGGCCTACGACGGTACGGCCACCGGCCTGCTGTCGACGATGTCGCCCAGCGAAGGCCTGCTCGGCGGCGCGCTGGTGCTCACGCGCGCCGGCGATGGCCCGCGACTGTCGGCGACGCTGCGCGACGGCGATGCCAGTGCCGCGCCCGGCCCGCTGTCGGCGCGTGCGCCGCACAATGCGATGGCGCAGATGCTGCCCCTGTTCGATGCACTGGCCGCCGGAAGCGACCGCGCGGTCCTGCGCGCCGGTCCGCACCGCGAGCTGGCGCTGGAGATCCTGCAATGACTGCGCCCTCCCTGCACCGCGGCAATGTCGCGGTGGTCGTGCCCGCACTCAACGAAGCGCTGCGGATCGCCGAGGTCGTCAGCGGCGCGCTGGCGCATTGCGACCACGTGATCGTGGTCGACGACGGCTCCGACGACGCCACGCCCGACATCGTCGCCGCACTGCCGGTCACGCTGCTGCGCCACGCCTCCCGGATGGGCAAGGGCGCGGCCTTGCGCGCGGGCTTTGCCGAAGCCCGGCGCCGCGGGCTCGCGGCAGTGGTGACGATGGACGGCGACGGCCAGCATCGTGCCAGCGACATCCCGCGTCTGATCGAGGCCGCCAAACGCCATCCCAATTGCATCGTCAACGGCGCGCGGCTGCGCAAGCGCGACACCCAGCCCTGGTACCGGCGGCTGGGCAACGATTTCGGCGATTGGGGCATCGCCTGGGGCTGCGGCTATCGCCTGGTCGACAGCCAGAGCGGCCAGCGGCTGTATCCGGCCAATGTGCTGGCCTTGCAGGACGTGCCGGGCGAAGGCTTCGTGTTCGAGGCGCAGATCCTGATCTCGGCCGCCCGCGAGCTGGGCTGCGGTGTGGTGTCGGTGCCGGTCGAGACCCGCTACCACAGCGTCGATTCCGACGAGCAGTTCCGCAAGAGCCATTTCCGGCTGTTCCACGACCTCTACCAGATCACCTCGCACGTCGTCGGCCAGGTGCTGGCGCATGGCGACTTCGTCGGCGTCTACCGGCGCAAGCGTCGTCGTCCGCCGGTGATCTTCGATCCCGGCGCGCCTTCGCCTGAACCCGATCACGCGCCCGCTCCCGACTCCCCCCTGGCCGGCTGAGCCGCCACGCGGCCTGCGGTAGGCTGGCGCCAGGCCGGCGCCGACGGCTCCCCCGACGCACACAGGATGTCCGCACCATGGCCACGCCCCCGAAGTCCGATACCGCGACCGTCACCACCGACGTGCTCATCCTCGGCGGCGGGCTCGCCGGTCTGACTCTGGCGTTGCAACTGCGCGATCGCACACCGACGCTGTCGGTGGCGGTGGTCGAGCGCCGTGCGCATCCAGTGCGCGAGGCCGCGCACAAGGTCGGCGAGTCGACCGTCGAGATCGGTGCGCACTACTTCGCCGACGTGCTCGGACTGCGCGAGCACCTGGACACCGAGCAGATCCGCAAGTTCGGTTTCCGCTTCTTCTTCTCCGAGGGCGCCGACCAGGTCGACCGCTGCACCGAGATGGGCGTGAGCCAGTTGATGCCCACCCCATCGTGGCAGATCGACCGCGGCCGTTTCGAGAACCACTTGGGCGAGCGCGCACGCGCACGCGGTGTGCGCTTCGACGACGGCGCGGTGGTGCGCGGCATCGACCTGGCCGACGACGACGGCGACCACGTCGTCCGCGTCGAGCGCGATGGCGACATCCGCGAACTGCGCTGCCGCTGGCTCGTCGACGCCAGCGGACGTGCTGGCCTGCTCAAACGCAAGCTCGACCTCGCGCAGCCCAACGACCACGATGCCAATGCGGTGTGGTGGCGGGTGGACGGCATCGTCGATCCCAACACCTGGTCGCAGGACGCGCACTGGCTGCAGCGCTGCGATCCGCCGGACCGCTGGCGTTCGACCAACCACATGTGCGGGCCGGGCTACTGGTTCTGGCTGATCCCACTGTCGTCGGGGGCGCATTCGCTGGGCATCGTCTGCGACGCGAAGATGCATCCGCTCGAGACGATGAACACCCACGCCAAGGCGATGGACTGGCTGCGGGTCCACCAGCCGCAGGTCGCGGCCAGCCTGGATCGCGCCGAGCACACGCTGCAGGATTTCCTGTTCCTGCGCCACTTCTCGCACAGCGTCAAACAGGTGTTTTCGGGGCGACGCTGGGCGTTGACCGGAGAGGCCGGCCTGTTCCTCGATCCGTTCTATTCGCCCGGCAGCGACTTCATCGCGATCAGCAATACCTACATCTGCGATCTGATCGGCAAGTCGCACGCCGGCATCGATGTCAGTCGGCATGCCGAGCTGTACCAGCAGCTGTACTTCTCGTTCTACGAGAACACCATGACCCTCTACCAGGACCAGTACCCGCTGTTCGGCGATGCGCAGGTCATGCCGCTGAAGGTCATCTGGGACTACACCTACTACTGGGCGGTCCTGGCACCGCTGTTCTTCGCCGACCGGCTGACCGATCTGGCGACCTTGGGCCGGTTGCGGCCGGCGTTCGCCGATGCGGGCGCGCTCAATCTGGCGCTGCAACCGCTGCTGCGCGAATGGGGCGCACGCAATGCCGGCGGCGCCGCGCCGCAGGTCCGCTCGCTCGACCAATTCGACATCGCCTGGTTCCGCGACATGAACCGCGCGCTGGCAGACCCGCTCGACACCGACGCATTCGTCGCGCGCATCGGCGACAACGTCGCGCGCATGCGTGCGTTGGCCGGCGAGATCCTCGCCCACGCGCGCGCCGTACATCCGCAGATCGCCGACCACGGGCTGGCGGCGCTGCTGGCCGGCCCGGCGGTGCCTGAGACGTCGCTGGCGCCCCACTGGTACGCCGACGCGGCCTGAGGCTGGGGGGCGTCCCGGCGCGGCGTCCGGGACGGCCATGACCGGGGCCCTTTGGAAGGGCCGGCGGCTTGCTGCAGTCAGCGCACCGGGGGCGGCGGTGTCATCGGTCCCGGCGGCGGCGGATCGGCCACCCATATCGCGATCCCGCTGGCGTACTTCTGCCGCGGACTGATGTCCACACCGACGCCGGCAGCCGAGAACGAGCGGCCACCGCCGCGGCCCAGGCCGCCGCCGACGCTGACGCCGCCGCTACGCTCGCCATCGGCGGTGCCCTGGAACAGCACACCGTTGGCGCCGAGCTTGGCCGCTTCATTGCGCAGCTTCTGCAATACCGAGTCGGTCTTGTTCTGCTCGCCGTAGGTCAGCGCGCCGCTGCTGGTGTTGAGGATCGCGATCTCCTCGTAATGCCCCGGCGGCGGCCCGTGGTAGATCCGGACCTGGGCCGGATCGATCGGCGCGCGCGGCGTGCCGGTGAGGACGTGGGAGCTGGCGCAGCCGGCAATCGCCGCCACGGCCAGCAGGAGCGACAGGATGCGAACGATGCGCATGGCGGTGCCTCGACTCGTGATGCCCAGATGGGCGCCGGCCGATCATCGCCCGCCCGACCTGAAGCCGGCGTGGATGCGCGGGCTCAGCCGCCCTGGCCGAGCCGGGCGCGGTCCACCGGATGGCGCTGCCCGCGGCCGCGGGTCAGCCCATCGCGCCGTTGATGCCGATCACCTGGCCGTTGATGTAGCCGGCCGCGTCCGAGCACAGGAAGCCGACCAGCGCGGCGACCTCGTCGGGCGTGCCCGCGCGTCCCGCTGGCACGATCTGCTTGACCATCTCCTCGGGAAACGCGTCCTGGGCCATGCTGCCGGCGATCACGCCGGGCGCGACCACGTTGACGGCGATGCCGCGGCTGGCCATCTCGCGCGACAGCGATCTGGAGGCACCGTGCAGCGCCGCCTTCGCCGCCGCGTAGTTGGTCTGGCCGCGATTGCCGAGTACGGCCGCCACCGACGAGACGCTGACGATGCGTCCCCAGCGCTTGCGCGCCATCGGCAGCAGCAGGGGCTGGGTCACGTGGAAGAAGCCGTGCAGCGAGACGTCGATCACCCGCTTCCACTGCGCTTCGGACATGCCCGCCATCGGCGCGTCGTCGTGGATGCCGGCGTTGTTGACCACGATCTGGATCGCGCCGGCCTCGAGCAGCGTCTCGAGCGCGTGGCGCGTGGCCTCGCCGTCGACGACATCGAAGACCACGGCCTCGGCGCTGCCGCCGGCCGCGACGATCGCGTCGACGACCGCCTGCGCCCGCGCGCGGTTGCCGTTGGCATGGACGATCACGTGATGGCCATCGGCCGCGAGACGCCGGCAGATCGCCCCGCCGAGGTCGCCGCTGCCGCCGGTGACGAGTGCGCGCTTGCTGGAAGTGTTCATGGGGCGATTCTAGCCTCGCCTTCGTGATGCGCTGAAGCGGACGTCGCGGCGGCACTGCCCTCCGCAACGTCCGCATGCGCCCCTCACGTGCCCAGCATCACCGCCGCGCGGCCCTCGGCCAGCAGCACGCCGTCGCACGCGATGCGGAACGCGTACTGCTGGCTGTCGTCGGACTCGACCAGGACCTCGGCCACGCATTCCAGGTCACCGGCCAGGTCGTCGATGCGGGCGACGTGCAGCTGCACGCCGCGCAGCGCGACCAACATGCCCGGCCGCACCCGACCACCCGCCTGGCGCGCGCGCAGGCCGCCGTGGACCGCCATCGCCTGCGCGCCGTACTCGCACAGGTGCAGCGCGCGCAGTCGGCCGTCGCTGCGCAGCGGATGGTCGGGGTCGCGATGGCCGGCGCTGCGCAGCGTCACGCTGGCCGCGTCCCAGGCCACGACCCTGTCCCACAGGCACATCGCGCCCTGGTGCGGAATCATCGACATGATCGCGTCGCGGTCGATACCGGTCATACGGTCGGCGCCTGTTCCGAGCGTGCGGCCTCGATCGCGCCGCGGTGGCGTGCGACCAGCAACGACAGCACGAAATTGAAGACCACGCCGAGCGCGACCGTGCTACCGATCGCGCGCAGCACCGGGATCGACGACAGGCCCAGCAGACTGAACACCAGCAGGGTCATCAGGGTGCAGACCACGATCGCGTGCAGCGTGCGGATCTGGTCGTCGCGGTCGTCGCCGGCATGCTCGAAGAACAGCGCGTAGTCCAGGCCCAGGCCCGCGGCGAGGATCAGCGCGACCAGGTGGAACAGTGTCAGTTCGACGCCGGCCAGGCGCAGCACCGCGATCACGACCAGCAGCGTCAGCAGCGTCGGCAACAGCACCCGCCAGACGCGGCGCGGGCTGCGCAGCGCGATCCACACCGTGGCGATCAGCAACACCAGCGCCACCGCCATCGCGGCCACGACACGGCCGCGGTACTCGACCACCAGCGATTCGGACGCGGCCTTCATGTCCAGCAGGCGCAGATCGACGCCGGGACTGCGCGCCTGCGCGACCAGCGCCTCGAGATCGGACGGGGCGTCGAGCCCGCTGAGCGAGACCAGCGCGGTGCTGCGGCCGTCGCGCTCGAGCAGCAGACCCGAGACCGCGGTCGCGAGCGGCGAGCCGTCCAGGTCCTCGCGGGTCAGCGGCGGCGCGGTCCTGGCGCGGGCGACATCGCCGACGAAGGGCTCGAAGGCGTCGTCGTTGAACGGCGAGCCAGCGAGCGCATCGGCCAGCATCGCGCGCAGCGCCGCGGTGTCGGGCAGCGCGGCCTGACGGGCACGCTGGACCTCGGCACTGGGCAGATAGCGCGCGGCCATGTCGTAGCTGTCGAGCCGCCCATTGGCGACCAGCGCATCGAGGGCGGGGCGCAGCGCCGCGGTCGCCGCGAGCGCCGCGTCGCGCTCGCGCGCCTGCGCGACCAAGACATAACGCACGTCGGGCGCGCCCAGCTCGGCGCGCAGTTCGGCATCGCGCTGCATCGACGCCGCATCGACCGGGGTCAGCTTGGACAGGTCGTTCTGCCAGACCTCGCCCGGCGCGAATGCGATCGCCAGGCCGGACACCAGCGCGAGGACGGCCAGCGACCACTTCGGCCGCGGCAGCGTCTCGATCCAGTGCCAGAGCCGTTGCAACCGCGCCGAGGCGGCGATGTCGGGCGGCGACGGGTCGACCAGCCCCGGCAGCAGGTAGCGTGTGGCGAGCGCGGCCACCACCAGCGCCGCGATCGTGAACACCGCCAATTGGCGCAGGCCATCGACCCCGGAGAACAGGAACGTCGCGTAGGCGATGCAGGTGGCGATCACGCCGGTCGACAGCGCCGGCCACAGGCCGCGCACGTTGCGCCACGGCGACAGACCGGCGCGTTGGTGGCTGAAGAAGTGGATCGGATAGTCCTGCACGACGCCGATCAGGGTGAAGCCGAAGGCGATCGTGATGCCGTGCACGCCGCCGGGAAACAGCAGCGCGACCGCAGTCAACCCGGCGATGCCGGCGCTCGCCAGCGGCAGCACGCCCAGCAGCGGCATCTTCCAGCTGCGATAGGCGATCAGCAGCAGCACGATCAGGCCCAGCGTGTCGACCAGGCCGATGCGTCGCGCCTCGGTCTGGGTTCGGCTGCCGATGTCGACCGAAAACGCGCCTGGACCGACGACTTCGAGCGTGGCCGCGCTGCCGCGCGCCTGCTCGGCGAAGGTCTTGCGGATCGTGCCGACGGCATCGAGCTGGCCGGTCGGGTCGAAGCCGGCCGCGCGGGTCTCCACCAGCAACAGCGCGTGGGTACCGGCGCGGTCGAACCAGACCTCGTGCAGCCGCTGCGGGGCGCCGGCCGGTTGCCAGGCCTCGGCCAGCGCCAGGACCTCGAGTGTGGGGTCGGCGGGCAGCAGCGGCTCGACGAGCCCGGCGGCCGGTGAACCGAGATCCTGCAGCCGCGCATCGAGCGCATCGCGCAAGGTGTCGGCATCCAGCGGCGCCGCGTCGAAGGAGTCGGTCAGCAGGTAGCGGTAGGGCAGCAGGCGCTGGGGAAAGGCCTCAAGCCCCGCCTCGCCCCCGTTGGTCACCAGCGTGAAGCGCGCATCGCTGGCCAGCGCGTCGTGCAGCGCGCGCGACCGTGCGGCCAGTGCCTCGGGCGCCTCGCCCGAGATCGCCAGCATCAGCAGCCGCGAGCCCGGCCCGTCGCCGAGCTCGTCGATCAGCAGCCGCTGCTCGGGCGTGCGTGCATCGGGCAGGAAGCGACGCAGGTCGCCGCTGAACTCCAGCGCCTGCCCGGCCACCCAGCTCAACGCGCCCAGCGCCAGCAACCAGGCGACGGCCAGACCCAACCGCAGGCGCGGCCGCTGCAGCAGCCGTTGGCGAAATCCCGGGCCCCTGCTCAACGCGGCACGTCGTGGCACAGCCGACGCGCGGCCTCAGGCGATTCGATCGCCGCGGCATCGGCCGCGGCCCCGCCCAGCAGCGTCGGTTGGGGGTCGCCTTGCTTGGGCCGCGTCTCGATGCAGCGCAGCTCGGCATCGCGGCCACGCAGCACGATCGCGGTCAGTCGGCTCGCGGCGCGCGGATCGCGCGGCGTCAGGCGCAAGGTCCAGTCCGCGGGCACGCCGTCGGCCTCGAGCGCATACAGCGCCTCGAGCGCGGCCCGGTCGCCGGCAAGCAGCGCGCCGAAGCTGTCCTGCAGCGCCGCCAGCTCGGGCACACGCGCGAGCGAGAACGTCCGCGGCGCGCGCCCTTCGCGCGCGATGGTCGCCTCGCCGGCGCGGATCGTCGTGGTCTCTGCATACGGGCTGCGCACCTCGCGCACCAGAGTGCCGGCGTCGGGGCGGCGGTACTCGCCGACCAAGGCGAGCGGCCGCTTGAGCATCGAGGACGTGCGCAATTCGACGAACGGCGTCGCGCTCGGCCCGGACTGCGTCAGTCGCTGTAGGATCCAGTCGGCATCGACGCTGCGCGGCGCGGCGGCCGGCGGTGCCGGCACGCGATCGCGCGATTGGCCGGCGCGCAGCGGGGCATCAGCGGTCTGCGCCGCGCTCCATGCCGGAGCCAGACACAGCATCGTCAGCGCCAGGCAAGGCACCTGCCACCGACGTGCGGGCATCGCGTTTCCAGAAGTCATAGAAATTGAACCAGTTGTAGGGAGCGCTGCGGGCATGATGCTCCAGACGCGCAGCGTAACGGCGGATGAGCGCGGCCACGCCGCGCATGCGTTCGCGCCGCGGCAGATCGACACCTTCGCTGAAAGGCTCGAACACCAGGTCGTAGCGATTGCCGCCCCGGTACAGCCCGAAGGCCAGCATCACCGGCACCTTCAGCACCGAGGCGAGCAGCCAGGGCGCGACCGGGAAGGGCGCCGGCGCACCGAGGAACGGGACCTCGAGCGTGGCGCCGCCCTCCTGGCTGCGATCGACCAGCAGCGCGACCATTGCCCCTTGCGTCAGCGCGTCCTGGATCGCCAGCGCGACCGAGGGGCCATCGGCGCCGGCGTCGATCACGGTGGCGGCGACCTCGGGATTGAGCGCCTCGAGCAGCTCGGTCACCGCACGGCCGTGCGCGCGGTCGAGCACGACGCGGATCGGCGTGTCGGGGCGCTGGCGCGCGAGCACCCGCAGCACTTCGAAACTGCCCAGGTGCGAACCGAACAGCAGCACCCCGCGTCCGGCTTCGAGATGACGGTGCAGCGTCGGCAAGCCCTCGGTGCGCACGTCGAACCGGCGCGTGGACTCGCTGAGCAGGTAGATCCGGTCGAGGATCGTCGCGGCGAAGGTATGGATGTGGCGCGCGACCTCGCCCAGCGTTGCCGGACGGCCGAACACGCGTGAGAGATACCTGCGCGAGTCGCGCCGCTCCGCGCCCCGCCGCAGCAGGAAGTACAGCGTGATCGGATACAGCAGCGCACGGGCCGGCGTGCGCCCGCAGCATCGGCCGATGTTGCGGATCAGCGACAGCGCGAACCGTCCGCCGCCCTCGCGGCGGCGCTTCCACTCGCTGCTCATGCCGACGCCGGGCTCGCCGCGGCGATCTCGCCCGACGCCAGCACGGTCCCGTCGCGCTCGACCCGGAACCGCCAGCGCGGCGCTTGTCCTGCGATCGGCTCGAGTCGGATCGCCGCGGTCTGCTCGGGCAGCAACGGCTGCACGAACTTCACCTGCGGCAGGCGCAGCGCGCCCAGCGGGCCATGCAGCGCTTCGATCGCCGCGACCACGCGGTCGAGGATCACCACGCCCGGCACCACCGGCCGGCCGGGGAAGTGGCCGGGCAGGCACGGATGCGCCGCCTCGACGACGATGGCGCCAGTCGCCACCTCAGCGCTCCAGCATCGCGGCGACCGCGGTCTGGGCGTCGTGCGCGACCGCCTGGCGACCGGCCGCGCCGGTGCGGCCGGCGACCGCGATCGGCTGCCCGACCACGGCGCGCATCGGCCCGCGGCGCACACGGAAGAACCCCTGGACCGGCAACACCGCGCCGGTGCCGTGCAGCGCGATCGGCAGCACGTCGACGCCGGCGTCGATCGCGGCCTGGAACGAGCCGGACTTGAACTCGCCAAGCCGGCCGTCGCGCGAGCGCGTGCCCTCGGGAAACAGGCACAGCGTGTGGCCCGCCCCCAGCACCTGCGCGACTTGGCGGCGCAGCTGCGGGCCGGCACGGCGGTCGTCGCGGCTGATGAACAGCATGCCGGTCGCGCGGGCGTAGAGATTGAGGAACGGCACCCGGCGCATTTCCTCCTTGAGCAGGAAACGCAGCGGCACCGGCACCGCCATGAACAGCACGCAGATGTCGAGCAGCGACTCGTGGTTGGCGACCACCAGGTACGGCCGCGACCAGTCGACCGCATCGGCGCCTTCGACCGTCAGCCCGCCGGCCGGCCCGATCAGGCCCGGCGCCCAGCGCGTGCGCGCCATGTCGAGCGCCAACCCGCTGCGTCCGGTGACCGCCTGCAGGCACAGGGCCACGCTGATCCAACCCGCCGTCCAGAGCAGGGTGAACAGGAACTGGAGCGCATTCAACGCGAGCATCGGCAGGGCGGTGAAGGTCGCCGCTCCGGTCTCGGCGCGGGTCTGTCGGTATTCCATTGGGGCGCTAGGATACGGGGATCGCGCCCGGACTGCGCGTGCCCACCGGGTTCAGCGCAGCAGGTCGCGCCAGAACACCGGCCCGAGCCCCACGAGCTTGCGCAGGAAATCGGCGAAGCTGTGGTAGCGGCCCGGGAAGCGCCGCTTGCGGATCATGAACTCGAGCGCGAAGAAACCGCCGATGACCCCGTAGTTGAGCAGGTTGGCGAACCAGGACCACTGCTCGGGGGTGATCGGCCACGGCGAGGCGATCCCGAGGCGTTCGAGCAGTCCGCCCGGGCTGGCGATGAGCGCCAGTCCCAGGTTGGCCGCGGCCATCGCCACCAGCACCGCCGCCCAGGCCGCGGTCAGGCTGCGGGTGTAGCGCCGCAGGTCCGGTGCGATGTCCTGCGCATGCCCTCCCTCGATCCCGGCCACGATCCGGGTGATCAGCGGCTCGACGCCGGGACGCAGCGTCCGCGCGAAGATCCAGGCGATCGCCAGCACGAACACCACCGGCACCAGCAGCAGCGGCAACGCGGCCTGGCCGGCCTCGTACAGGGCGAACGCGCCCCAGCCGGCCAGCGGCAGCGCCACGAACGCCCACCGCCGTCGGTGCAGCAGCGGCTCGACCAGCAGCATCGCGATCAGCAGGCCCAGCGCGGCGAGCGCGCAGCCGTCGTGCTGCCACAGGCTGGCCAGATGGGCCAGGACCGCGTAGCCCAGGGCCAGCAGCAGTTGCAGCAGGGCGATCAAGTGGTGCGGTGCTGCTCGACGTGGGCCGACAGCGCCCGCAGCGAGGCGAAGATCCGGCGGTTCTCGTCGTTGTCCGAGCGCAGTTGGAACCCGTAGCGCTTGCTCACCGCCAGCGCCAGCTCCAGCGCGTCGATCGAGTCCAGGCCCAGCCCGGCGTTGAACAGCGGCGCTTCGGGATCGATGTCGCCGGGCTGCACGTCTTCCAGGTTCAGGCTTTCGACCAGCAATTGCGCGAGCGCGTGCTCGGCCTCGGTTTGTGCGGACATGCGATGTTCCATGGGTGGGCAGGTCGCCACGATCCGGCATCGGGCCGGGCCGCGCAAGCGCCCGATGCCGCCGCCCCGCGGCGCGGCGCGCCACCGGCCTTCCGCTATCATGCGCGCCTGCTCTCACCGACCGCTGTTTTCCCGGATGACCCCCGCCCCGACCGTCGCCACCGATGCTCCCGCTCTGCAGGCCGACGTGGTGATCATCGGCGGCGGACCAGCCGGCAGCACCGCGGCCGCTCTGCTCGCGCGCGCCGGCCATCAGGTGATCGTGCTGGAGAAGGATACCCATCCCCGGTTCCACATCGGCGAGTCGCTGTTGCCGATGAACATGCCGATCCTCGAGGAGTTGGGCGTGATCGACCAGGTTCGCGCGATCGGCGTGCACAAGGCCGGTGCGGACTTTCCGCTGCCCGGCCACGCCCGCAGCCACGTGTTCCGCTTCACCCGTGCGCTCACGCCCGGCCACGACACGGCCGTGCACGTGCGCCGCGACCAGTTCGACCAGTTGTTGTTCGAGCACGCGCGCACCTGCGGCGCCGACATGCGCGAGCGCACGCGTGTGGTGCATGTGGCGTTCGGCGCGAACGGCCGGCCCGAGCGGGTCGATACGATCAACGCCGACGGCCGCACGCTGCAGCTGCGGCCGCGCTACCTGATCGATGCCAGCGGCCGCGATACCGTCGTGGCGGCGCAGCGCCGGATCAAGCGCAAGAATCCGGTACACCAGTCGGCGGCATTGTTCAGCCATTTCCGCGGCGTGGCCCGCCAGCCCGGCATCGATGCCGGCAACATCACGATCGCACGCTTCGAGCATGGCTGGTTCTGGCTCATCCCGCTGCCCGACGATGTGATGAGCGTGGGCGCGGTGTGCTTTCCCCAATATCTGCGCCAGCGCAGCGCCGACGGCGGCCGCATCGACAACGAGACGCTGCTGATGCGCACGCTGGAAGCCAATCCGACAGTGCGTGCGCGCATGCACGGCGCCCAGCGCATCGCCCCGGTCCACGCCACCGGCAACTACTCGTATGCCGCCACGCGCATGGCCGGGCCGGGCTGGATCCTGATCGGCGATGCGTACGCGTTCGTCGATCCGATCTTCTCGTCGGGCGTGTTCCTGGCCATGGACAGCGCCCGGCAAGCGGCCGCGCTGGTCGATGCGTCGCTGCGCGCGCCGGCGCGCGAGGCCAGGCTGCAACGCGCGATGCAGGCCCGGCTCGATCGCGGCCTGCGGCACTTCACGTGGTTCATCTATCGCTTCAACACGCCGGTCATGCAGCGGCTGTTCTCGGCGCCCCGCAACGATCTGCAACTGGAGCAGGCGGTGATCTCGATGCTGGCAGGAGACGTTTTCGACAATGCGGCAGTACGCTGGCGCCTGTACGTGTTTCGCATGATCTACGCGCTCAATGCGATCGCGATCGCACCGCAGGCGCTGCGCGGCTGGCGCACGCGGCGTCGCCAGGCCCGCGTCGCCTTCCGCGGCGACACGCTGCACGGCGGCAATCCGTGAGCCGCCCCGCACCGGTGACACCGCAGCCGCTGCCGCGGTTGCGTGTGGAGTACGTGCACGGGCAGGACCCGGCGCAGTTGCTCGCCCAGCCCGACGTGCTCGCCGCGTTCGGGTTCGGCGACGACGCCCCCAGGATCGACGATCCGCGCTGGCTGCGCGTGCCGTTGCAGCCGCACGGCGCCGCGCCGATCGAGGTCTGGCACGCGCATGCGCCGGTGCGCAGCGGGCGCGACGGCGAGATCGCCTGGTCGAGCGACGGCGCGCTGCTGTTCGGCGCGATCGAGGTCGACGAGCCTGCCGGCCACACCGGCGAGGGCGATCACAGCGGTATCTTGCTGGCGGCCGAGCATGCCTACCGGCAGCTGACGCGGTTCGTCGAGGCCGGCGACCATCCGCACCTGCTGCGGATCTGGAACTACCTCGATGCGATCACGCTGGGCGACGGCGACACCGAGCGCTATCGCCAGTTCTGCATCGGCCGCGCCCGCGGCCTGGACGATTTCGACACCTCGCACCTGCCGGCCGCGACCGCGATCGGCCGCTGCGACGCGGCGCGCACGATCCAGATCTACTGGCTGGCCGCGCGCGCGCCCGGCACGCCGGTGGAAAATCCGCGTCAGGTCAGTGCCTATCGCTATCCGCGTCAGTACGGGCCGCAAGCGCCCAGCTTCGCGCGAGCGATGCTGCCACCGGAGGGCAGTCCGATGCCGTTGATGCTCTCGGGCACGGCCAGCATCGTCGGGCATGCCTCGCTGCACGAGGGCGAACTGCTGGCCCAGATCGACGAGACCTTCACCAATTTCGACGCGCTGATCGCCTCGGCGCGCGCGCGCCGCCCCGGCCTGCCCGGTGCCTTCGGCGCCGGCTCGCGGCTGAAGGTCTATGTGCGCGATGCCGAGGACCTGCCACTCGTGGCCGACGCCCTCGATGCCCGCTTCGGCGACGACGTGCCGCGGGTGCTGCTGCATGCGGCGATCTGCCGGCGCGAGCTGGCGGTGGAAATCGACGGCGTCCACGACCTGGGCTGACCGGCCCGTGCGCAGTGCAACCGCACCGCGCCCCTGCGACCCGGCGTCGCAGGGCCCGGCGCCGGTGGCGGCGTAGAATCGCCGGATGATCAGACTCGATACCCGCATGCGGCGGATGCGCCGCGACGATTTCTCGCGCCGGTTGATGCGCGAATCCACGCTCACCGCCGACGATCTGATCTACCCGGTCTTCGTGCACGAGAGCACCGGGCGCGCGGCGGTCCCGTCGATGCCCGGTGTCGAGCGTCTGTCGATCGACGAACTGCTGCGCGTGGCCGAGGTCGCGAGCGAACTGCGCGTACCCGCGCTGGCGCTGTTCCCGGTCACCGCGCCGGAGGCCAAGTCGCTCGACGCGGCCGCCGCCTGGGACGACGCGGGCCTGTGCCAGCGCGCGGTGCGTGCGCTCAAGGCACGCTTCCCCGATCTGGGCGTGATCACCGACGTCGCGCTCGACCCCTACACCACGCATGGCCAGGACGGCATCATCGACGAGGCCGGCTACGTGCTCAACGACGTGACCGTCGAGGCACTGGTGCGGCAGGCGCTGTCGCACGCGCATGCCGGCGCCGACATCGTCGCGCCCAGCGACATGATGGACGGACGCATTGGCGCGATCCGTGCCGCATTCGAGGCCGACGCCCACGTGCACGTGCGCATCCTCGCCTACGCCGCCAAGTACGCGAGCGCGTTCTACGGCCCGTTCCGTGATGCGGTCGGCTCGGCCGGCGCGCTGGGCAAGGCCGACAAGGCGACCTACCAGATGGACCCGGGCAACTCGGACGAAGCGATGCGCGAGATCGCGCAGGACCTCGACGAGGGCGCGGACATGGTGATGGTCAAGCCCGGGATGCCGTACCTGGACATCGTGCGCCGCGCCAAGACGGAGTTCGCGGTGCCGGTGTTCGCCTACCAGGTCAGCGGCGAGTACGCGATGCTCAAGGCGGCCGCCGCCAACGGTTGGCTCGACGAGCGCAAGTGCGCGCTCGAATCGCTGCTGGGCTTCAAGCGCGCGGGCGCCGACGGCGTGCTGACGTACTTCGCCCTCGACGCGGCCCGCTGGCTGCGCGAGGGCTGACCCCCGCGGGGCCGTTGCCGGTCTCCCCCGCGGACGGGGAATCGCGCCCTTCACGGGTGGAAGGCTGGGATCGGGGCGCTTTTCGGCGCGAGCTCCGTGCCCCCACCCGACGCGCTGCGCGCGCCGACCTCCCCCGCGCTGCGGGGTAGGTGACCTGCACGCTGTGCCGCTTCGCACCTTCCATCGTTGACGGGGCATTGCGCCCTTCACGGGCGGAAGGCTGGGATGGGGGCGCTTTCCGGCGCGAGTTCCGTGCCCCCCGCCCGACGCGCTGCGCGCGCCGACTTCCCCCGCGCTGCGGGGGAGGTGACCTGCACGCTGTGCCGCTTCGCACCCTCCACCGTTGACGGGGCATTGCGCCCTTCACGGGTGGAAGGCTGGGATGGGGGCGCTCTTCGGCGCGAGCTCCGTGCCCCCCGCCCGACGCGCTGCGCGCGTGCACCTCCCCCGCGCTGCGGGGGAGGTGGCAGGCGGCGGTGCTTCAGTTGGCCTGGCGGGCCACTGCGACCGGGAGCGTCAGCGCGGTGCGCTGCGGACCGAGCGCGCCGCCGACCGGCTCCAACGTGACCTCACCGAAGCGCCAGCTGCCGTTGGCCGGCAGGCTGCGCGCGTCGACCGTTATGCGCAGGCTGACGCTGGCACCGGCCGGCACCCGCAGCTGCGCCGGCATGGCCGTCGCCGTGACGCCGGCAACGCGCACCCGCCAGGTCGAGGCCTGGGCATGCGGATTGCGGAACGTGCGCACGAAGCTGCAGCGGGTCTGGCAGTTGCGGTTGGCCAGGCCCGGCTGGTTGAGATTGGCGACATCGCCGCCCTGCGCCGGGTTGGCCGCCAGATAGCGCGCACCGGTCTCGTGCATCAACAGACCGGCCTCGGCCGCGCGGTCGACGCGGATGCGGCCGCTGCCGCGATCGAACGGCGTGCCGGGCGTGACTTCGTCCTCGGTGTAGACCAGGGTCTTGGCGGTCAGCGCCAGCGCCGATTTGATCTCGGGCACCGACCAGTCCGGCCGCGCCTGGCGCAGCAGCGCGGCGGCGCCGGCGTGGTGCGGCGAGGCCATCGACGTGCCGTTCATCAGGCCCAGTGCGTTCTCGTACCCGGTGATGGTCTCACCGGCCACCGTGGCCAGGATCGACACGCCGGGCGCGACCACGTCGGGCTTGAGCAGGTTGAAGGTGCCGGCCGGCCCGCGCGAGCTGAAATCGCCGAGCGCGTCGGGCACATTGGGCGTGGCCAGCGGCGGGTAGCCGATGCCGGCGGTGGCGTTGGGCCGTGTTGCGGCGAAATCGCGCAGCGCGTTGCCCTCGGCCTGGGTCACCGAGAACACCGGCACGGTCGCGCCCGGCACCGACGGCACCAGGCCGCCCTCGGCGTTGTTGGCGATCAGCACCGCGACCGCGCCGGCCGCGGCCGCGTTGGCGGCCTTGTCGGAGAACGCGCAGCTGCCGCGGCGCACGACCGCGATCGCGTTCTGGAACGTACCCGCAGCGTAGGCGCTGCAACCGTCGGTGCCCCCGTCGATGCCGGCGCTGACCCGCAGGCGTGTCGTGCCGGGAATGCTCGCGGTGTGCGGCGTGCCGCCGGTGCCTTCGGTCAGCAGGATCAGCGACAGCGGCTCGGGCACCGGCGCCGGGCCCGTGACCTGCAACGCGGAGGCGAATGCGCCGCGGCCATGCTGGGCCGCGCCCGTCGAGGCGACCCAGGGTTCGAGGTGGCCCATGCTGTTGGCGGCCGGACCGCTGTTGCCGGCCGAGGCCGCGACATAGATGCCGGCCTCGCTCGCCGACAGGAACGCCAGCGAGACCGCCTCGCTCCACGGCTGGCCGCCGCCGCCGATCGAGTAGTTGATGACGTCGACGATGCCGTCGGCGAGCGCCTGCTCGACCGCGGCCACCGCCGAGACGTTGGGACACAGGCCCCGGCCATCCGACAGGCGCGTGTAGCAGATGTCGAAGGCGACGATGTTCGCGCGTGGCGCCACGCCGGAGATCGCACGCGAGTTACCGCTGAAGACCACGTTGCGACGGTTGCCGGCGACGGTGGAGGCCACGTGGCTGCCGTGGCTGTTGGTGTCGCCGAAGCCGGGTTCCTCGCGGATGCCCTCGCGGCCGCAGGTCAGCCCCGGGGCCTCGCACACGAAGTCGTAGCCGCCGATCAGCTTGTCGTTGCAGCGGCCGGCATCGATGCCGCCGGGCGCGCAAGTGCCCAGGTAGGTGCCGCTACCGAGCGGATTGATGTGGACGTAGCCGTCGACCGGGTCGACCGCCGAGAACGAGGGCGAACCGAAGTTGATGCCCGAATCGAGGATGCCGACCACGACGCCCTCGCCTTTCAGCGCGCCCAGGCCGCCGATCGCCCCGTTCCACAAAGCCGGTGCGCCGATCAGGCCGGGCCCGGTATCGGTATCGAGCGCGTACTCGCGGTAGGGCTCGACGAAGCGCACGTCGCTGCGCGCGGCGACCTTCGCCGCCTCGGCAGGCGCCAACTCGACGACGAGGCCGTTGATCGCATGCTGCATCCGGCGCTCGACCCTGAGCGACCGGCCCAGGTCCAGCGCGATGCCGCTTTCGACTTCGCGCTGGCGCCGCTGCAGATAGCCGACGTAGCTGCGCGCCGGGGCACTGCGCACGTCCAGGCGCTGGCCCTCGCGGCGCTTGGCCGGCGCCGCCAGCCCGGCGACGCCGCCGGAGTAGCCGGCCAGGGCCGGATCGTCCAGGACCACGATGTAGCGCCCCGGGCCTTGCGCGGCCGGCGCGGGCGATGCACCGCGCGGCGTGGCGGCAGAAGCGACCGGGGCCGTGCCCAGCAGCGCGCCCACGCCCTGACGGGCCGATTGCAGCGCCTGCCGGGCCGCGGGCTCGGCGCCGGGAATGACGGTACTTGCGGCGGCGACGGCGACGACGCCGAGCAGGACCGAAGCCCCGCCGAGTGTGCGGATACGTGACATGCGAAAGCTCCCCTTTTCAGATGACGGTGATTCACCGGTGACCTGCCCGGCGCGCACGGCATGGCTGCCGTCCCCGCCCGACCTTCTCGATGCCGCCGCGCCCCCCCTGGCTCGCTGCGTCCCCCTGCTTCCGCTTCCGTGTATACCGCGTCCGGGCCGTGGCCGCATCCTGCACTGCGGCCGATTCGCCCCGGCGCCCCCCATCAATGCCGATGGCATGCCCTAGACTCGTCGGGCGCCGGACCGGCGCGCTGCCTGCCCGAGTCGCCCGATGCCCAGCCCCCGCTACGCCGTGTTCGGCCATCCTGTCGCCCATTCGCTGTCGCCGCGGATCCATGCTGCGTTCGGGCAGCAGACCGGCATCGCGATCGACTACACCGCGATCGATGCCGCGCCTTCGGCCTTCGCCGAGGCGGTGACGGCCTTCGCGACATCGGGAGGCGCCGGCGCCAACGTCACGCTGCCGCTGAAAGAGGCGGCGTTCGCGCTGGCCGACACGCAGTCCGAACGCGCGCAACGCGTGGGCGCGGTCAATACGCTGGTGCGCCGCGGCGCGACCTGGCATGGCGACAACACCGACGGCGCGGGCCTGGTCCGCGACCTGACCGATCGCCACGGCCTCGACCTGCGCGGGCGCCGGACGTTGCTGATCGGCGCAGGCGGCGCGGCGCGCGGAGTCGCCGGGGCGCTGCTGGAGGCTGGCGTCGACGGCCTGACGATCGTCAACCGCACGCCCGAGCGCGCCGACGCCCTGGCCGATGCGCTCGGCGAGCCCGGGCGGGTGCATCCGCGCTATCTCGAACGCGTCGGCGAGTCGGGGGAGTTCGACCTGATCATCAACGCCACCTCCGCCGGACGCGACGGCAGCTTCCCGGCCTTGCCGCGCGCATTGGTGGGCATGCGCACCGCCGCGGTCGACCTCAATTACGGCGAAGCTTCGGTGCCATTCCTGGCCTGGGCGCGTGCCCACGGCGTGCGCGATGCGATCGACGGACTGGGCATGCTGGTCGAGCAGGCGGCCGAGAGCTTTTTGCTCTGGCACGGTGTGCGGCCGGAGACCGATCCGGTGTTCGCGGCGCTGCAGGCGCGCAACGTCGCGCTGGTCAGCGCGGACTAGAAGGCCATGACGATGGATGTCCATGCCCTGTTGATGTCGATGGTCCTGCAGTTGCCTGCGCGCGTGCCGCTGCTGATCGCGCTCGGTGTCGCGCTCGTACTGGTCCTGCGTCAACGCAACGTAGACCCACCGGCGGTGCGGCTGGCGGCCTGGGGGTTCGGCGTGATGTTGGCTGCCCAGTTGCTCGCGGCGGGCACCTATCCACTGGTGCAGGCCTATATCACCGTCGCCGCGCTGCCGTTCGCGGCGACGGGCCTGTTCTACGGCGTTGTCAGCGTCAGCCTGGCGATGATCGAGGCGGCCGGCCTGATCCTGCTGGCCCTGGCGGTCGTACGCCGGCGCCGCTGACGCCGCGCCATGGAGTGTCGTCCGGCTTGCGCGGCGTGCTGCATCGCGCCGTCGATCACCTCGCCGATCCCCGGCATGCCCGACGGCAAGCCAGCCGGCGTGGCGTGCGTGCAGCTCGACGAGTCGCTGCGCTGCCGGCTGTTCGGCCGCCCCGAACGGCCTGCGTTCTGCAGCTCGCTGCGCCCGGCCCAGGACATGTGTGGCGGGTCGCGGGACGCGGCGTTCGCACTGCTCGAGCATCTGGAGCGGGCGACCACACCGTGAACCGTCAGCGGTAGCGCGCCTCGAGCAGGTCGAGGTCGCGGACCAGCCGGCGGGCGATCTCGTCGGAGATCCGCCGATGACGGGCGAGGCTGTAGATGCATTCGCGCTCGGCCGCGACGGCCGCGATGCGCAACGCGCGCTCGGCGTCGTCGGCGCGGCGCAATTCCTCGGCATCGATGCCGCCGCCGGCCTCGCGGCGCAGCCGGTCCTGGTACAGCGCCATGACCCGGACCGCGGCGCTGGCGTAGAGGTCAGGGTCGGATTTGGCGCCAGGCAGCGCATGCTGCGCGCGCTCCACGGCCGCCACCGCGGCGACCGCGCCCTCGTGTCGGGCCAGGTCCATCTCGCGGTCGCCTTCGCCCTCGACCGGCACGGTGAGCCCGCGCAGCAGCCGCGGCAGCACCAGGCTGCCGAGCAGCAGGGAGATCAGGATCACCGCCGCTGCCAGGAAGATCGCCAGGTCGCGCGCCGGGAACGGCGTGCCGTCATACAGCGCCAGCGGCAGCGTCAGCACGCCCGCCAGCGTGATCGCGCCTCTCACGCCGGCCAGCGACATCGCCGCCACCAACCGCCATTCGGGCCACTGCCGCCGCGCGCCGTTGCGCGACAGCGCGATGCGCAACGTCACCCACACCCAGGCAAAACGCAGCGCGAACAGGCCGGCGTAGATCGCCAGCACGTAGACCACCAGCCACCACGGGGTGACGTGGCCGGCCTCGCGCACCGTGCTCACCGCGCGGTCGACGATCCACGGCA
Source organism: Luteimonas sp. TWI596 (assembly GCF_039674105.1). Taxonomy (NCBI): domain Bacteria; kingdom Pseudomonadati; phylum Pseudomonadota; class Gammaproteobacteria; order Lysobacterales; family Lysobacteraceae; genus Luteimonas; species Luteimonas sp. TWI596. The sequence goes on along the minus strand of NZ_JBDJMU010000025.1, from coordinate 9,812 downwards.
ACTGCTCGCCCAGCAGCACGAAGATGATGCCGTTGAGCGAGAACTGCACCGTGTCCCAGACCGCGGCACGCTGCACCCGGGTCGTCGCCAGGGCGCGGCCGCTGAGCTCGACATAGCTCATCGTGATGCCGGCCGCGACCGCAGCGAGGATGCCCGATGCGCCGATCTGCTCGGCCAGCAGGTAGGCGCCGAACGGGGTGAGCAGGCTGATCAGGATCGGCGTACCCGCCTCCTCGCCGAACACGCGCGAGACCAGCGCATGCCCGCGGTTGATCGCGATGGTCAACGCCGCGCCGACCGCGACGCCGGCCAGCGCCAGCCACAGGAAGGTCAGCGAGGCGGAGAGCAGCGAGAAGCCGCCAGTCAGCGCCGCCGCCACCGCGAAGCGGAAGCACACCAGGCCCGAGGCGTCGTTGAGCAGCGACTCGCCCTCCAGGATGTGCATCACGCGCGAGGGAATCGGCGCACGCGCGGCGATCGACGACACCGCGACCGGATCGGTCGGCGACAGGATCGCGGCCAGCGCGAACGCCACCGCCAATGGCATCGCCGGGATCATCCAGTGGATCAGCAGGCCGGCGCCCAGCACCGTGAACACCACCAGCCCCAGCGCCAGCTGCAGGATCACGCCGCGGTCGCGGAACAGGCCGCTCTTGGGGATCCGCCAGCCATCGAGGAACAGCAGCGGGGGCAGGAAGAGCACGAAGAACAGATGCGGGTCGAGCGCGACGCCCCGCCCGAACACGCCGGCGATCGTCGCGCCCAGCGCGATCTGCACCACCGGCAGCGGCAGCGGCAGCCAGCGCTGCAGCACGCGGGTCAGGTAACCGCTCACGACGACGGCCAGCAGCATCACCAGGACGACTTCGATCGAATGCATGGGCGGTCGGCAGCACGCGGCGCAGGAGTCCACCACGATAACGCTGTCGGTCGATCACGGGGAGCGCATCGCGTGCGTGCCCGTGTCTCGATATAGCCCGCGTGCATGCACAGGCTGCGGGCAACCCGGCAGCTGGTCCGCTCAAGAACGCGCCTGCCTTGGAAAGCGTTGAAGCGCGACTTCGGTGCGCCGCGGATCGTCGGCCGGACGCCACGCGTCCCGCTCGCCCGAACAGAGGTCAAAAACCGGGGTCAGAGTGCAATTTCGCCTCGCGAAATTGCACTGTGACCCCGCGAATGAAGCCGTCGACGACATCGCCCAACGCTGCGAGCCCCTAGAATCGAACGTCCCCACACCGCTGTGCCCGACGATGACCAATCCGCTGCTCGACTTCTCCGGCCTGCCCCATTTCGACGCGATCGCACCGGCGCACGTGCAGCCGGCCATCGATGCGCTCGTCGCCGAGGCCGAGGCGGCGCTGGCGGTCGCGGGGCGGACCCAGCCGGTGGGCTGGGAGCAGGTCGTCGTCCCGCTCGAGGAGGCGACCGAACGGCTGGGGCGCGCCTGGAACCAGGTCTCGCATCTCAATGCCGTCGTCAACACGCCTGAGCTGCGCGCCGCCTACAACGCCGCGCTGCCGAAGGTCACCGCGTTCTTCAACGCCCTCGCACAGGACGAGGCGCTGTATGCCCAGTACCGGCGCCTGTCCGACGAGGCCGATGCGCTCGGGCTCGACCCGCTGCGCCGGCGGGTGATCGCTCATGCGCTGCGGGACTTCCGCCTCGGCGGTGCCGCGCTCGACGCCCAGGACAAGGCGCGGCTGGCGGCGGTCCGCCAAGAACTCGCCGCGCTGTCGGCGCAGTTCTCCGAACACGTGCTCGACGCGACCGACGCATTCTCGCTGCATGTCGACGATGTCGCGCGGCTCGCCGGCCTGCCTGAGGATGTCGTCGCCGCGGCGCGCGCGACCGCCGAGAAAGCCGGCCAGTCCGGCTGGACGCTCACGCTGCAGATGCCCTGCTACCTGCCGGTGCAGACCTACGCCGAGGATCGCGCGCTGCGCGAGACGCTGTACCGCGCCTACGGCCTGCGTGCGTCCGAAGCCGGGCCGGCGGCGCGCGACAACGGCCCGTTGATCGCCCGGATCCTGACGCTGCGCGCCGAGCAAGCCGCGTTGCTGGGCTTCGACGATTACGCCAGCCTGTCGCTGGCGACCAAGATGGCGGTTTCGCCGGGCGACGTGCTCGCCTTCCTGCACGACCTCGCGGCGCGCGCCCGCCCGCATGCCCAGCACGACCGCGATGCGCTCGAGGCGTTCGCGCGCGACACGCTGGGCCTGGACGCGTTGCAGCCCTGGGATGTCGCGTTCGCCGCCGAACGGCTGCTCCAGGCACGTTACGACTACTCGGCGCAGACGGTGAAGCAGTACTTCACGCAAGACCGCGTGCTTACCGGCCTGTTCGACCTGATCCACGCCCTCTACGGCCTGCGCGTCGCGCCCGACAGCGCCCCGATCTGGCACCCGGACGTGCGCTTCTACCGGCTGGTCGATGGCGACGGCACGCTGGTCGGGCAGTTCTATCTCGACCTGTACGCGCGCGAAGGCAAGCGCGGCGGCGCGTGGATGGACGATGGCCGCAACCGCCGCGCGAGTGGCGATCGCGTGCAGACGCCCCTGGTCTACCTGGTATGCAACTTCGGCCGCGGCGCCGATGGGCGCCCGGCGACGTTCACCCACGGCGAGGTGACCACGCTGTTCCATGAGATGGGCCACGGCCTGCACCAGTTGCTGACTGCAGTCGGCGAGTTGCCGATCGCCGGCATCAACGGCGTGGAGTGGGACGCGGTGGAACTGCCGAGCCAGTTCATGGAGAACTTCTGCTGGGAATGGCCGCGCGTCGAAGCGATGACCGCGCACGTGGAGACCGGCGCGCCGCTGCCGCGCGATCTGTTCGACCGCATGCTGGCCGCGCGCAACTTCCACAGCGGCCTGCAGACGCTGCGCCAGATCGAGTTCGCCCTGTTCGACATGCAATTGCACGCCGGCTTCGACCCTGCCCAGGACGACGCGCTGTCCTTGCTCGAGCGCGTGCGCGACGAGGTCGCGGTGCTGCGCACGCCGGCCTGGCACCGGTTCCCGCACCAGTTCGCGCACATCTTCGCCGGCGGCTATGCGGCGGGCTACTACAGCTACAAATGGGCGGAAGTCCTCAGCGCCGACGCCTACGCCGCGTTCGAGGAAACTCCGGATCAGCTGGCGCAGACCGGTGCGCGGTTCCGCGACGAGATCCTGGCGCGCGGCGGCAGCCGCGATGCGGCCGACAACTTCCGCGCCTTCCGCGGCCGCGACCCCGATATCGCGGCGCTGCTGCGGCACAGCGGCATGGCCGCCTGAGCCCCACGCCGGACGGTCGCACCGACTTGCGCTCGCACTGCGCCACCGTCACGCGGCCGTGCGACCATGCGCGCGGTTGACCTCTGGATCGCATCCATGCGCCTGCTCGTCCTGTTGTGCTCGCTCGCCATGCCCATCGTCGGCTGGCTGTCGCAGACCGGTGCATTCGGGCCCGACCAGGCCGCGGTGTCGGGACGCTACCCGACGCTGCTGGTCGCGGCGGGCTATGCGTTCTCGATCTGGGGCCTGATCTTTGTGCTCGACATCGCCTACGCCGCCTGGCAGGCGACCGGGGCGCGTCGTCACGATGCGCTGCTGGCACGCATCGCCCCGGTCGCCGCACTGGGGTTCGCGCTGACCACGATCTGGATGCCGTTGTTCTCGGCCGGTCAATTCATCGCCTGCGTGGCGGTGATCGTCGGCGCACTCGCTTGCCTGGCCTGGTGCGCGGTCCAGCTGTCGGACGGCAATGCCGCGCGCGGCCGGCGCATCGCCTGGTTGGCGTTGTCGCTGCACGCGGGTTGGTTGTCGCTGGCCGCCTTCCTCAACGTCGCGCAGACGATCGTGGCCTACCAATGGCTGTCGCCCTCGCGCATGCTCGGCTGGAGCCTGGCGTTGTGGGCGATTGCGGCGGCGCTGCTGCTCGCGCTCAACGCCCGCATGCGCGGCAACCCGGCCTATGCGGCGGTCGCGCTGTGGGGCCTGTTCGCGGTGTGGATCAAGCAGACGGACTGGCCGCTGGCCGGGGCGACGACATCGGCTTGGGTGGCGCTGGGCATCGCGACGCTGCTGGTGATCCAGACCGTCGTGCTGCGGCTGCGGCAGCGCACCGCCTGACTGGGTCTCAGGCGCCTGTTCACGCTCTGCAGGGGATCGGCGCGGCATCGTAGACGCCCCCGTTCCCAGGAGCCCGTCATGTCCTGCCGCCTGCTTGCCGCCGCGCTCGGCGTGGCGATCCTGCCTGCTGTCGCGACCGCGCAGGTCAGCACCAGTGCACTGGAGCCGGTGGGCGAACCGCCAGCGCTGTCGTCGCAGACAGGACGCCAGACCGGGGTGGTGACCTACGACCGCGCCGATGGCCAGCAGGTGATCATCCGCTCCTACGAGCCGCGTCCGGCGACGACGAGCCCCTACCGGGTCGATTTCGCCGCGCTCGATGCCGATGGCGACGGCTACATCAGCCGCGCCGAGGCGCGCGCCCACCCCACGCTGTCGGCCGAGTTCGACGCGGTGGACAGCAATCGCGACGGTCGCCTCAGCCGCGAGGAACTCGCAGGCTGGCTGCGCTAGCCTAGTCGGCCGGCCGTCGTGGCCGGTACCGGAGACCACGCGTGACCCATCCCGATCCGACCCACCGGGCCGAGCCCGTATCGCGTACGCCGATGTTGATCGGCGCGGTGTTCGTGCTGCTGGGCGGCATCTTCATCGGAGCGTTGAGCACGACGGTCATGCTGCGCACGAGCATCGGCTCGGCTGGCGACCTCAAGGCGCGCGAGGCGATCCGCCTGCAGGGGCTGCTGGTCGCCGACGACGGACGGCTGGACCCGGCGCAGACCGCCGAGCGCGCAACCGCCGCTTTCGCGCACAGCTTCGTGGTCAGCGCGGCGGCGCTCGATGCGGTCGCCTCGCTCGATGATCGCCAACGCATGCTCGACATCGCCCGGTGGCTGGTCGAGACCGACGCGCTGGCCGACCGACACGATGCCGTTTCTCGGTGGGCCCAGGCCGCGGCGCACTGCCTGGTCGCGACCCCCGAACAACCGCGCACTGCCGCCAACTGCGTCCGCGACGCGATGCCCAACGACGTGCCGCGTCCCGACCGCGGCGACTGATCCGCATGACCGCGCGATGCGCGCCTGTCGTTGCCGTTCGCGCACGACGCCAGCTTTGCGGTTAGGAAAACGCCCGGCCTGTGCCGGGCGTTGGTCGCACGTGCAACGTTGCGCAGCGATCAGTCGCGCGACTGGCTGATGACGCGTCCGTCCTGCGGATCGAGCCTGAGATCGACACGCTGGCCCTCGCGGGTATCGGCCTCGGCTTCCCACAGACCGTCGTCGAACTTCACGTCCTCGATCTTGGTGAAGCCGGCGGCGGTGAGCTTGGCGCGGATATCGGCCTCGCCCAGCGTCGTTGCGCCGGCATTGTCGGGATACACGCGACCGGTGGCCGGATCCAGGCGGACGTCGATCTTGCGCCCGTTGGCGTCCTTGACGTCGGCCTTCCACAGGCCGTCCTTGAACTCGAGATCGGTCACGTCGGTATAGCCGCCGTCGGTCAGCGCGGCGCGGACCTGGGCGCTGGTCATCGCGTCCTGCGCCAGGGCAGCACCGGCGGTCAGGGACAGGGCGAGCGCCAGGCCGCGGATCAGGGTCGTCTTCATCGAAAGGCTCCTGCGTAGGGGTCGGCCGAGTCTTCTTTGAGCTGCGCGAAGCAGCGGTGAACGACGGTCGCCGATGGCGGGCGCGGTTCATCGACACGGCGGCGACCGAAACGGCCGCCGCATCGACGGGAGAGCGGATCGGGATGCACCGACATGAAGCCCTGGGCCGGGCTACACGCCCCCCCGCACCTTGCCGCCAGCGGCGAAACACGGGACGAACGGCAGGAGGACTATCCTCGCCGCCGGCCTCCACGCACCGCCGCCCTCATGACGTCGAGCGATATCCAAGTCCTCCTCATCGCCCTTGCCAGCGTCGTCGTGCTGGTGCTCCTGATCGTGGCGCGGCCCCGGCTCCATCCCCTGCTGGCGCTCCTGCTGGTGTCGTTCGGCGCGGGCCTGGCCACCGGCATGCCACTGGACGCCCTGGTGCATGCCGTGAGCAACGGTGCCGGCAAGACGCTCGGCGCCGTCGGCCTGGTGGTGGCGCTGGGCGCCATGTTGGGCAAGGTGCTCGCGCAGGCGGGCGTGACGGACACGCTGGCCAATGCCATCCTGCGGCGTGCCTCGCCGCGCGTGCTGCCCTGGGCGATGGCAGGCGTGGCCTTCATCATCGGAATCCCGATGTTCTTCGAAGTCGGGCTGGTGATCCTGCTGCCGCTGATCTTCGGCGTGGCCCGCAAGCTCGAGTCGCACGGCGGGAATCGCGGTTCGGCCTATGTGTATGTGGGGGTGCCGGTAATCGCGGCGCTGGCCGCGATGCACGGCATGGTGCCGCCGCATCCCGGGCCGCTGACCGCAATCGCCACCCTGGGCACCAGCGTGGGGGCGACCATGCTCTACGGCTTCATCGCCGCGATCCCGGCCATCGTCCTGGCGGGACCGGTCTACGGCATGTTCATCGCGCCGCGCATGTCGGTGCGGCCCGACGCCGCCCTGCTCGATCACGATGCCGCAGCCGCAGACGACACGGCGCCGGCGCGGCACGCACCGCCGGGACTGGGGCTTGGCATCGTCGTGGCGCTGGCACCCGCGCTGCTCATGCTGTGCCACGCAGTGGCGGAAGTGCTGCTCCCCGAGGGTTCGACCGTGCTGCACGTGGCGGCCTTCGTCGGCCATCCGATCGTCGCCATGCTGCTGGGCGTGGGGCTGGCCATGGTGGTCCTGCGGCCGGGCGCGCCTGCGGCAGTGCGCACAGCGCTGGGCGAGAGCGTCAAGCCGGTGGCCGGCGTGCTGCTGATCATCGCGGGCGGGGGGGCCTTCCAGCAGGTGCTGACCGATGCACGGGTCGGCGATGCGATCGTGCACATGAGTCAGCAGCTGGCCCTGTCGCCGCTGCTGCTGGGCTGGCTGATCGCGATGCTGCTGTCGGTCTCCACCGGCTCGGCCACCGTGGGCGTGGTCGGCGCGGCAGGGCTGCTGGCGCCGCTGGGCGCGGCCGAGCCTACGCTCAACCTGCCACTGCTGGCGCTGTCCATCGGCTGCGGTTCGCTGTTCTTCAACTATGCCAACCACGCGGGCTTCTGGTTGGTGAAGGAGTCCTTCGGCATGAGCATGGGCGAGGCGACGAAGACCATTTCGGTGGTGCAGTCGATCGTGTCGCTGGTCGGGCTGTGCATGGTGCTGCTGATGAATCTGCTGCCGCCGTTGGTCTGACACGACGCCACGACCGGTTGCGAGATCGCGCACGGACCGCGGTGAGGCCGAAACGATCGAACGGCCAAGCCGGAAGCTCCATTTTCCCTGAGCCGATTCGGCCTGTGTCGGTGGTGCGCCGCGCTATTGAGAGATCAGAGCAACAGCGTGTCGCGCAAACGCCGCAGCACCGGCTCGAGTCCGTCCACCGGCACCGACCCCAGTGCCAGCCGTAGCGCGTGCGGTGCATGACGGCCGGTCGCGTACGCCTCGGCTTTGGAGACGGCGATGCCGCGCTCGGCCAGCGCCTCGGTGGCACCATCCATGCGCAGGTCCTCGGGCAGGCGCAGCCACAGGAACGGCGATGCAGGATGCGCGCGCACGTCGAGGCTGGCGAGCGCATCGGCCGCGATCGCCTGGCGTCGGCGCGCATCGTGGCGCAAGACGATCTCCTGCTGCGCGACCGTGCCGTCGGCAATCCAGCGCGTCGCCATCGCGGTCACCAGACTCGGCAGGCTCCAGTGGCTGGCCCGGATCACGGCCTTGACCCGGACCGCGCAGGCTTGCGGCACGACGACGTAGCCGAAGCGCAGACCGCTGGCCACGCTCTTGGACAGGCTGGCGATGTGGAACGTGCGTTCGGGCGCCAACGTCGCCAGCGCGACCGGTGCCGGGTCCGCCAGCCAGGCATAGGCCGCAGCGCGCGGCTGCGCGCACATGCCTGGGCCGAACATCGCGGCCGAACGATCGCGCACGACCGCTGCGACATCCAACGCGAGGACGGCAAGGTCGTCGCGCGCATGGCCAGCAAGGTCATGACGCTGCGCGGCGAGCACGCCCAGGGCTGCTGAGGCGACCGCCCGCACGAGGCCGCGCCGACATCAGCCCGCCGTCAGCAGGCGCAGGTCGTCGACGAATCCGGCATAGGCCTGGGCCTGCGCGACAGGATCGCCCTGGCGCAGCACCCACGACGGATGCACGGTGGCGAAGGCGCGCACGCCGTCCTCGCGTGTGCGCCACAGCCCGCGCTCCTCGGTCAGCCGCACGCCCGGCCCAAACACCGCGCGCGCGGCCGTCGCGCCCAGGCAGACGATACGCTCGGGCCGCACCTGCGCGATCTCGGCGCGCAGCCAGCCGTTACAGGCCTCGACGTGGGCGACATCTGGGCGTCGATGCAGCCGCCGCTTGCCGCGCGGCTCGAACCGGAAATGCTTGACTGCATTGGTCAGGTAGAGCGAGCCGCGGTCGATGCCCAGCTCATCGAGCGCGCGCGAAAACACCCGCCCCGCGGGCCCGACGAACGGCCGGCCCGACAGATCCTCTTCGTCGCCCGGCTGCTCGCCGACGATCATCGTGCGGGCATCGCTCGGCCCTTCGCCGAACACCACCTGCGTCGCCGGTTGCCACAACGGACACCGCCGGCAGTCGCGCGCGGCCTCGCGCAGCGCGTCCACGCCATCGGGCGTTGGGGCGGGCGACGCGGGCACGGCCGGGATGCGCCGACGGGGCGCCTGATGTTCGCGCTCGGCCATCTCACGCACGCGCACGCCCGCCTCGCGCACCAGCCCCGGCAGCAATGCGGTCTCGGGCAGGTGCTTCCAGTACTTCTGCGGCATCTCGGCGCGCATCATCGTGGTGTTGAGCCGGGCCGGATTGAAGATGTTGGCGTAGTAGGTCCGCCACAGGTCTTCGCGCGCGTCCTCGGCCGGCGCATCGGCGCGCGTGCCGCCCGGCGCGAACGCCAACGTGCGGCCGTCCCACAGCGCGCTGCGGTATGGCGTCACGATCGCCCAGCGCATGCCGGCGAAGCGGCGCGCGAAGAACGGCGCGACCCGATCGACGATCCAGTGGTCGGGCTCGAACCAGGCGACGTATTCCTCGTCGGCGCCAGGGACGGCGCGGAAGCGCACGAAGGCCTTCATCTTGTGGGTATCACGGCGCACGGCCTGGGCCATCGTGCGTGCGCGGTGCACGTCGGGGTCGGCCGCGCGCAGCAGCAACGCGCGCTCGCCCTGCGCGATGCGCCAGAGCATGCGATAGAGCAGGCCGTGGCGGTCATCGGCGCGATGGCAGAGCACGGCATCGGCGAGACTCAGGAACTCGGACGGCACCCGCGGCGCGCTGTGTTGCGGCGGCAGCGCGGCGAGGTCGAGGCCGCCCAGCAACGATCCCTGCGCACCCCCGTTCCAGTCGAGCTGCTCGGGCGGCAGACCGGCGCGCAGCGCGGCACGCGCTGCGCTTCGCCAGGCACTGGCGTCCCAGGGCGGATCGACCGTCGCGGTCACGCGTGTGTGGCTGGACAACGACGTCGTCGTCATCGCATTCTCGCCCGTGCGCCGCGATGCGCTTGTCGCCTTCCCCCGCTGACGGGGGAAGGCCGGGATGGGGGCACGCCCACGACACACTGCGATCGGTCCGAGCGCCCCCACCCAACCCTCCCCCGTACACGGGGGAGGGCGGCACAGGCGCGTTCGCCGCCACGATGCGCTTGTCGCCTTCCCCTGCTGGCGGGGGAAGGCCAGGAT
>NZ_JBDJMU010000024.1:0-43572 GCF_039674105.1 Luteimonas sp. TWI596 | reverse complement strand
TCACCATTTTTTTCGCAGCACGTCCTTGATCACTTCGTTCTCGAGGACCTGCTCGGCCAGCAGCTTCTTCAACCGCGCGTTCTCGGTCTCCAGTTCCTTCAGGCGCTTGGCCTCGGACACGTTCATGCCGCCGAACTTGCTGCGCCACAGGTAGTACGACGCCTCGCTGAAGCCATGCCGGCGGCACAGTTCCTTGACCGGTAGACCGGCCTCGGCCTCACGCAGGAAGCCGATCAATCTGCTCTTCGCTGAAACGCTTCTTCACGTCCAATCTCCTTCGCGTTGGGGATTGGACTCCAAAGTAGCCTGCTACTCAATTGCGGGGGGGGGCGTCACCTTCCTCGACCCCGACAAGCGCAAGGCGGACTTCAAGCGCGAAGCCGATGCCATGGATGAAGTGAAGGCCTACATGAAGGAGCACCCGACCTATCACCCGGGGCATAACGATTGGGTGTTGGAGCCGTAGGGCTACGTGCGTAGCGGAGGCTCCGCCTGTGGCGGGGCTTCTTCTCTCGTCAGAAGATCAACTCACGCGCCAGCAGTTCGTCTCCTCCCGCGAACGGCCTACGTACATCTCTTGCAAATAGCTTGACGGGCAACTCAACCAGCGTCACGAGGCGCACGCCAATAAGAACTCAGAGCAACAGCGATCACGCGCCTCGATCCCGAGCTTGTGTCGACACGTTCTCTTCGGCCGCACCCTCATTTTCACGGACTTCTGCGCTACGCGCCAAGCCTCGCTCCATAACCGGCCTGAGCATAATCCATCGATGCGTGTAATCCCCTCTAGCGCCACCCGCACGCAGACTGGGGTGTTGGGGCGGCGGCGGCTCAATGAAAAACTGGTACAGAAGTGGCCCAAGGATGGGGACCACAAGCAACAAGCCGCCTATCAACTTCTCGACAGCACTGCGACCGCTCCGCAAGAGCCTGACAACAAGGACCAGGCTTATAAGCCACGCAAGAACAGCAAGCGCGCGCATCATGCAATCCATAAGTACTCCAATCACGACGCGAGATGGCTATGACCAAATCTCCTTCGCACGATGCCGCCCGCCCCCAAAAAAAAGTTAGATGCCCGCATGAGGCGTTCTCCGCGCAAAGTGCCGCAACACTGTTCGAGTCTTCCTTGAACGCTTGGCGGCGCAGAAATTCCGACTTGGACTTAACACACGCTTCCGCCGCAACAGCCGCGCCAACCTCCCGGAACGCGGCTTCGACATCATCTATGTCAACGGAAAACTCGTACAGGTATGAGAGCCCACCGTTGTCTATCACGCCCTTAGCCCACCAAGCAATGACAACTGCGCGCTCACATGCTGACAAGCTCGACATGCCGCCATCTGCCCGCGCTGCCATCTGCCCAAGGTACAGCCCCTCGACGAGATCGAAGTCGTCCGACTGATTTTCCATTGCGCTCCACCAACTCATCTGCTCCAGGCAGCCTGATGCCGGAAGGGACGATCACAGCCCCCAAAAGAAGTCCCGGACCGCTTTGCCTAACGACTCATTCCTGCACCCAGAACGAGAAATTATCCCGACCACGAAGCACAGAGCGAAGAGAGCCAGGACAAGCAAGAACATGAAGATCGACACCCAGCTCGGCAAGAACAGATGCAGAACCACAGCCACCGCTATTCCGAATGCGCCGAAGCACCACTTCGCCTGCCTGCCCAAATCACGCCCTCCAGTTTCAAGTCCAGCGCTAGTACCACCCTTTCGAATTGAGCCATGCAACTACTTCAGGCTATCTAGCTTATCAACCTGCCGCCTGATCACTCCTTGAAAATTGGAGGAATTGGTCGCGGTGCATATCGAGAACGACATACCCATCACACAGCTCCCTTAAAAACCTTGGCCTGCGCTCACCTCTTCCGAGATAATCTGAATCATATTTGAGAATGTAACGCCCACCCGAGGGTGTGCGAAGCGCGGCGACCCATACCTCCGAATCCACACCAGCACGTTCGATCGCAATCCAATAGGGCGCACCCCTCGCCTCCGCGTCCTGAGCACACGCCCAGGATACGTCTGTCGCACCGCCCAGAGGGACGAGGCCACATGCTCGAGCGTTAGGGCCGACCAGCATCTCCATCTCCTCTAGCAGGGGATTGCCAGCAGCACGCGCCCACCCCCATATCACAGGCCCAACGGATGCGACGATCAACAGAATGCGGAGTACGTGCATCATCAGTCACCAGATGAGAGCCACCGTTGAGGACCTATGACGCACCATAATCTCGAGGTTTCGTGAGTCCGCCCCATACACCGCTCTACTTCATCATCATTCCGAGCATCTCTCATGCAAATATAGCCATCGCGATCATAGGTGCGCCCAGCCACGCAATGAGATATTCCTCTACGTCTTGATGACTCGATATATTCGTCGTTCGCCTCCAATCCGAAACGCGACGCCCTGAACTCGGCCTCCCTCTCGATGATTGCTACACATTGTTCATAGCTCGGGCTTTGACCGCACACGGCCATGGCCAACGCCGGAATGGTAGAGGCAGTTCGAAAAGCACATGAAGATGCCGAAAGCGAACTTCGACGCGCCGAATCCGATCGAAGCGCTCGACGCCTGCAGGTTTGCCACAAAGCGCCAGCTATGCAAACAACGTGCTTGATCATTCCGATACACCCCGCATTCCACTGAGTGCGCGAACGCCCCCCTTGAGCCCAGAGGATCATCAGCGCCTAGGGCGAATGCCAATGGGCCTTGTGGACCACCCTCCCATCCTCACCAAGCTCGACCGACCAAGCTTCAATTCCAAGACTGAGCCTGTTCTCGAACCATAGACGCTCTTTGCAACTGCCGCTGCAAGGCCTTGACGCATAGCGAGTGAACAGCTTTCTCGGCGGCTCGGCCACATCAGGGGCGCCTAGCGCTTGGACAACCGCATGACGATCATCCCCCAAGCTTACTAATCCAAATGCACGCGATTTGTGCTTGGACACCGAAGAACACGAGAACAGATAGGCAGCCATGAGCCCGACCAGGAACAAGATGACGACTCTCTCCATAACGCTACCCGCAAGATTGAGGTCTGGTACACACATCGGCAGGGCTCTCGGGATAGCGCCACCGCACGGGTAACGCCAGCGCACTATCCCTACTCCTAGCTAGGTTCACTTGTAGCCAATTGACCTGACTACAGACAGATCACTCTTTCTGACCCAATACTTCCCGCCGCCGCCAGTGACATTCTCGAAGGGCGGGACACGCCTCGACAAGAAGACGACGACATACAGCTCATCCGTCTGACTGACGCCCAGGTCATAGTTGCCTGGATTGCGGGAGAACGCCAGAAGCTTGATCGTGTCTTCGGAGATCGGATGCTCTGAATACTCCCTTTCGAGATCAGCCTCAAATCGCGCATAAGCAACAGCAGCTGCCTTAGCGACGGAAACACCATCAGCACTACGAGCGGTACTGGCGCACGACATCACTGCCCATAGCAGCACGATCAATACTAGGCCTCGATGTCCAGAAACCACTCGCCCTCCTTGACTCGCTATCACATGCCAACTTCGGTATCGAAGAAATCAACGAGACCTAGATCTGACGCAGCAGAGCCACTGCCCTGCTTTCGAGAAGCTCGGATAGGTCCCCGCGCTTTAGCGCGATCCCCAGCGCCGCCTCAAGCTCCGATCTCTGAATAGACTCTACCTTCAGAAATTGGAAGAGCTCCAGCAAGTAGACCATAGCGTCCGGCTCACCAGCGCGATACGACCTGGTCATCAGCTCGGCTGCCTCGGTCTTATCTCCGGAATCGAGCCTGTTCAGCCCGAGATTGAACAGCGCATACGCATTGTTCTGCTCAGCTGCCATTGTGTAGAACTCATCGGCCTTGGATTCCTCCAACCAAGAAAAATCTCCAGACTCAATGAGATATCCAATCGCCAAGTTCGCGTCAGAATCCCCGGCATGAGCCGCTTGCAAGAAGTGCTCATACGCCCGCTCGACATGGCCTTCCTCCATCAACTGCCAAGCCCGCGCAAAGGCATCGCTGTCCTTCGACATCCGCCCCCCCTGTTCCCCTTGAACTCCGCGATCCTGCCCCGGATCAATGATCCATCTTCCTACCGCGGAGCGATAGCCGCTGCATGACAGCAACGAAACCGAACATCAATCCAAATCCCTCACCATGATGTCGGAGCCCATGAATTCGGATTGATCCAGCACCTTTTTGATGAATTACAGAGCAACCCGAATGAAGAGAAACGAGAACAACAAGAGGCTTACGAAGCCAAAAACCCTTTGCATCATGCGCTACTTGTCACCCCATAGATGCCCGAGGTGCGTCCAATGAACTTTAGATCGAGCCCCTCAATTCCCCGATCAACCAACCTGCCCGACCAGGATTCTCCTGCCCCTCACGTACAACATCCGATCACACCGCGAAGCCCCCGGGACGCGATAATGCATTATGAGACAGCATCGCCTCGTCGCCCGGCGCCGTCGTGAACCGACATACCGCAGTGCGTTTCGTCGACGATACGACAACCAGACGCGCGACACCATATGGTGGGGCAGCCGATACCTCTAAGGATCATTGGTCATGTGCACCGCGCGTTGATGCGCTCACACGCGCCCAGCACTGCGACAAACAGTCGCACCTGCTTCTCGCACACCCCCCTCTCAACCCCGAACGCACCCCGGTAGACTTCCACCATGTCCGGGGGCCGCCGCTTCAAACGCGCATTCGCATGGCTGTCGCTGACGGCCACGCTGCTGCTCGCGTTGCTGCCGTCGGTCGGTCGACTCGCCGCCACGCTCCATGAGGCGCCGCGCACGGTCCTGATGGAGCTGTGCACGACGGGCAGCGACAAGCTCGTCAGCATGGTCGACCCATTCGCGCTGCTCGAGACGCCACCGCCCGCGCCGATGGACCACGGCGACATGCCGAACTGCGCCTATTGCCCGCTGCTTGCGACCACGCTGATCGCGGTGCTGTGGCTGGCGTGGTCGCTGGCACCGCCTATCGCCTCGCCCCTGCCCACGCTGCGCACGCGACGCGTTCTGGCACGGCATCCCTGCGGCCTGGGCTCACGCGGACCACCGCTGGCGGCCTGATCCAAGCCGCCGCGACCTGAGGGGTCGCCTCCTTCGTTGCGACGACCGCGCATTGCGCGGCGTCGTGCGCGCGCGCGTGGTCATGCCGCGCCGCACGCAACACCGGATCCTGCCCATGCTTCGTTCCACCCCGTTCGGGCCACTGTCGGCCCCCGACGCGCCGTGCGTCTTTCGATCGTATGCGCCGCTCGCCGTGCTGACGGCGCTGGCGCTGTCGCCGCCCGCGCTCGCCCAAGCCCGTGCCCAGTCCGATCGCTCGCCCACCACACTCGACGCCTTGCAGGTACGCGGCGAACGCCTGCGCACGCTCGATGCGCCGCAACAGACCGGCAGCCGCCTGGGCCTGACCCAGCGCGAGACGCCGGCCTCGCTGCAGGTGATCGACCGCGAAGAGATCGCCCGCAGGGGCGCGCGCACCACCCGCGAGGCCTTCGCGCTGGCCCAGGGCGCAATGGTCGGCAACGTGCCCGGCAATCCCGCGGTTGTGACCCTCCGTGGCTTCAGCGGCAACACCGTTTCTGTACTGCACGACGGTGTGCGCCTGGGCGCGTCGACCTTCGTCACCCGCGATGTCGACACCTGGTCGCTGGACCGCGTGGAGGTCCTGCGCGGCCCGGCCTCGGTGCTGTACGGCGAAGGCGCGATGGGCGGCGCAATCAACCTGGTCACGCGCCGGCCCAGCACCGATGGCGCCGCGGTCGACGGCATGCTCGGCCTCGGCAGCTTCGGCACGCGCCGTGCCGGCCTGGGCCTCAACCAGCCGGTCTCCGACACGCTCGCGGTTCGGCTCGACGCCAGTGGCCTGCGCGCCGACAGTCTCTACGACATCGAGCGCAACGCGGTCGAGACGTCCACGTTGTCGGCAAGTGCGGCTTGGACGCCACAAGAGACGCTGTCGATGCTGCTGTCCTGGCAACACGCGCAGGACAAGAGCACCGGTACGTATCAGGGCGCGCCGATGATTGCCATCGAGGACGCGATCGCGCCATCGCGCGTCGTGCGCAGCGCCGATGGCCTGGTGATCGACCGCGCCACCCGCCACACCAACTACAACCCGATCGGCGCCTACAGCGGCGCCAGCAGCGACCTGCTGCGCTGGAACACCACACTCGCGCTGTCGCCGACGTGGCAATTGCGCAACGACCTGGCGCATTACCGCGCCAATCGCGACTTCGTCTACTCCGACGACTGGCGTTACGACCGCAGCACCGGCCTCTACGCCCGCGGCGTGCAGCGTGTCTTCCACGATCACCGCTTCTGGAATGAGCGGCTGGCCCTGGCCTACGACGGCCCGCTTGCGGGGCGGCGCAACCGCTTCACCATCGGTGTAGAGATCAACGACACCGACTTCGTCAATCCACGCCAGAGTGGCGCCACCACACCGGTCACGCCGAACGCCCCCGCACTGGGCACATTTCCCAGCGCCGACTCAGGCGCCTATACCAGCGACCAGGTCTTCCGGACCGGGCTGCGCACGCGTGCACTGTTCGTGGAAGACGCCGTCAACCTCACGCCGCGCTGGCTGCTGGTCGGCGGGGTGCGCTACGAGCGGATCGACCTCGACCGCAGCATCGACGACCGCATCAAAGGCGCCCGGACGACGTTCGCGCCGCGCTACACACCGCTGTCGTGGCGCCTGGGCAGCGTGTTCGACCTGCGCGACCACCTGCAGTTGTACGGCCAGGTCTCCACTGCGGCCAGCCCGGTCTCGAGCATGCTCACGTTGCAGACCGCGTCGGGCCGCTTCGACCTGACCGACGCACGCGCAGCCGAAGTCGGGCTGAAGGCCGAGGCCTGGGAGAGCCGCCTGTCGCTGACTGCGGCCGCGTACCGCATCGAGCGCGACGGCATCCTGACCCGCGATCCGGCCAACCCGATGATCAGCGTGCAGGGCGGTCGCCAATCCTCGCAGGGCCTGGAGCTGGCAGCCGACCTGCAGGCCACGCGCGGCCTGCGGCTGGAGGCCTCGGCCACGTGGGGCCGCGCGCGCTTCGACGAACTGATCGAGGCCGGCGGCGCCGATCGCCGTGGCAAGCGCCCCAGCAACGTGCCCAATGGCACCGCCTCGCTCGCAGCCACGTATCGCTTCCCAGCCGTGCCGGTTTCGCTCGGCGCCAGCGGCCGCCACGTCGGCGGCTTCTACACCGACAACGCGAACACCTACTACGTGCGCGGCCGCACGACCTTCGATGCCTGGGCCGGCTACGACTGGCCCCGCGTGTCGCTTGCGCTGCGGATGCGCAACGTCGGCGACGCCCTGTACGGCGAGTACTCCGGCTACCCGGCCACCCATGTCTACCTCGGCGCACCGCGCAGCGTCGAGATGACCCTGCACACACGGTTCTGAGCACGCCCATGGACAACTCCACCCCCACCCCGCGCGCCGCTAACGACCGCTATCGCCTGTTCTGGCGCTGGCACCTCTATGCCGGCCTGTTCGTGGCGCCGTTCCTGCTGGTGCTCGCGGTCACCGGCGCGATCTACCTGTTCAACGACGAACTCAACGACGCGCTCTACCCACAACTACGCTTCACCTCTGCGCCCTGGACCGCGCGCGTGCCGCTGGGCGAGATGATCGACGCCGCCCAGGCCAACACGCCCGACGCCACGCCCACACGCATCGATCTGCCGGCCGATCACCGCCGCGCTTCGCAGGTGCATCTGCAGCTGGCCGACGGCGCAAGCCGCATCGCCTATGTCGACCCCGGCGATGGCAGCGTGCTCGGCGTCCTCGCACCCGCGCGCACGCTGGTCGGCATCGCCGAGCGGCTGCACGGGTCGCTGATGCTCGGCACCTTTGGCCGCTACGTAATGGAGCTCGCCGCCTGCTGGACGGTGTTGCTGATCGTCAGTGGCCTGTACCTGGGCTGGCCGCGTGCGCAGGACGAGCGCTGGTGGCGTGCCGGGCTGCCGAAGCTTGGCAGCCGCGGACGCATGCTCTGGAAATCCATCCATCGCGCGACGGGGCTCTGGGTCGCGCTGCTGGTGTTGTTCCTGGTCGCGACCGGCCTGCCCTGGGCGGTGTTCTGGAGCGGCTGGATTCGCGGCGGCGCCGAGCTCGTTGGGGAAGGCTACCCGGCGGTCTACCGGCGCTATGCCGCGCCGCAGGCGCCGCAGGTCGGCGACGCCTTCAACGACGTGCCGTGGACACTGCAGCACGCACCGATGCCGGCCGCCGACACGACATCGGCCCACCACGGCCATGCCCCTCCTGCACCGCAACCCGGCGCGAGGCACTGGACGACAGTCGGCCTGGAACGCGCGATCGCCCACATCCGCGCCGCCCGCACCGACGACGAGTTGCGCGTGTTCCTGCCCAGCGAGGCGCGCGGCGCGTTGATGGCCTACACCTATCCCGGACGGCCGCAAGGGCAGGTCACTTACCACTTCGACCGCGAAGGCACGCTCCTGGTCAGTACCGGCTTCGACGACTACGGCGTCGTCGCCCAGGCCATCGAACTGGGCGTGCAGCTGCACATGGGCAACTACTTTGGGCGCCTCAACCAACTGGTGATGCTCGCAACCTGCGTCGGCGTCGTCGTGCTGGTCGCGACCGGCACCACGATGTGGTGGCGCCGGCGCCCGCCCGGCCGCATCGGCGCACCGGGCGCAAGCGCACGCATCCCGACCCGCGCCCTGCTCGCACTGCTGCTGATCTCGGCCATCGCGCTGCCGCTGCTCGCCGCCTCACTGCTCGTGGTGCTCGCCTTCGACCGCTGGCTGCGCCCACGCGTCACGGCCTTGCGCTGGCTGCGATGAACCGCCCCTCACCTACCCCGCCACCCAGGAGACCCGTTATGACGTCCTTTCGCGCCACCGCACTGGCCACCGCCTTGGGATCGCTCGTCCTCGCCGCATGCGCGGACCGCACGCCTGTCCCGCCGCCGGGCGCCAATCACCTGACGATCCACGACGCATGGGTCAAGCAACCTCCGCCCGGCGCGCCCGTCGCCGCGGGTTACATGACCATCCACAACGACAGTGACGCGGCCGACCATCTGGTCTCGGCGCACACGCGGTTTGCCGACGACATCGAGATCCACACCATGCGGATGGCGAACGGGATGATGCAGATGCGCCATCTTCCCGACGGCATCGCGCTACCGCCAAACTCGGACGTCGCGCTTGCGCCCGGCGGCCTGCATCTCATGCTCATGTCGCCCAAGCCGGAGCTTGCGCAGGCGAGCGAGATCCCGATCACGCTCGTCTTCGAACATGGCGGCGCCAAGACCATTCCCTATCCGGTGCACAGCCTGGGAGGCGAGTCGGCAGGCGACCACGCCCATGGCGACGCGCCGCCCCCGCACACCCCCGACACGCATACCGGTCACTGACGCGGAGCCGACATGTTCAACCCGACACACCGACCGCGGCAGATCCCGCTGACCCTCGCCATCGCGGCATCGCTGATCGGCATCTGCGATGCCACTGCACAATCCGCCACTGCGACATCCGGCGATCCCCCGCAGCCGGCCACGACACTGGACGCGCTCGAGGTCCGTGGCGTTCGTAACAGCCTGGAGACCGAACGGTCGCTTACGCCCGGAGGCGTCACCGTACTCGACGGCGACGACTTCCACGACCGAGCCGTCAATCACATGGCCGACGCGTTGCGCTTCGTCCCTGGCATCTGGACCGAAAGCACCACAGGCGGCGATGCCGTCTACTTCTCCAGCCGGGGATCGAACCTGGACGCGACCCACTACGACGGCAACGGCATCAAGTTGTTCCAGGACGGCTTGCCTGTGACCACCGCCGACGGTAACAACCACAACCGGGCGCTCGACCCGATGTCGGCGCGACAGGTGGTGGTCGCACGTGGCGCCAACGCCCTGACCTACGGCGCAAGCAATCTGGGCGGCGCCATCGACTTCACCTCGCCCACTGCCCGCAACAGCCCCGGTCACCAACTGATGCTGACCACGGGCAGCCATGGGCTGCGCTACGGCAGGCTGACCCTGGGGGGCGTCTCCGGCGATTTCGATGCACAGCTGACCCTCGACGACAAGACCCGCCGCGGCTATCGCGCGCACAGCCGCCAGGACCGCACGGGCGTCTATGCCAACGCCGGGTGGCAACCGCGCGACGACTTCGAACTGCGGGCGTTCGCGACCTATAGCGACAGCGATGAAGCGCTCGCCGGCCCGCTGACCCGAGCGCAGTTCGCCGACGATCCCTACCAGGCAGAAGCCGCTGCCGTCACCGGACACTATCAACTCAACGTGCGCACTGGCCGGCTGGCCGTGAAAGGCGATTGGCGAATCGACGACCGACAGCATCTGACATTCGGCCTCTCCTACGACGACCAGCACCTCTACCACCCGATCGTGGACAAGGTCATGGTGGACTTCGACGGCCCTGGCCCACTACCGCCGATCGAGGTCTTCAGCCTGCTCAAGAACACCGATCAGCGCACCGTCGCCGGCATGGCGCGCTACAACGTCCACTTGGGCAATCACGACCTGCTCGCCGGCGTGAACCTGGCGACGACCAATGAAACCGGCGGCCTCTACCGCAACGACGGCGGACGCCGCAATGGCATGTCGACAGCCGTGGACAACCGCTCTGACAGCGTCGAGGTCTTCCTGGTCGACCGCTGGCGGCTTGCCGACGACTGGACGCTGGTCTACGGGGGCCAGGGCGTGTTCACCCGGCGGGACGTGCGCAACACCGACCTGGCAAACGGGATCGTGCGCAACCCACGCGCCGACTACACCGCCTTCAACCCCAGGCTCGGCCTCATTCGCCACCTCGATGGGCTCGGCGAGGCCTATGCCAGCCTGGGCCGCCTCTACGAAGCACCCACCACCTTCGAACTGGAGGACGATGTCCGCGGCGATGGCAGCACGCTCGACGCCATGCACGGCACCGTCGCCGAGTTGGGCCTGCGTGGCCGAACGACGTCGTCGAGCAGCGCAGCGCAGTGGCACTGGGACGTCTCGATGTACTACGCGCGCATCCGCGATGCGATCCTCTCGATCGACGACCCCCGCGCCCCCGGCACCAGCCTGTCGTCCAACATCGATCGCACCGCGCACGCCGGCCTCGAGGCGCTGATCGCCGCGCGCTTTGCCGCTGGCGACCACCACCACATCGAGCCACGCATCAGCGCCGCCTACAACGCGTTCTCGTTCGATGACGACCCACGCTACGGCGACAACACGCTGCCGGCCGCGCCCCGCTATGTCGTCCGCGGCGAACTGATGTACCGCCATGACAGTGGCTTCCACGCCGGCCCGACGTTCGACCTCATCGGCGCGCGCTACGCCGACTTCAGCAACCACTATCGGGTGGGTGCCTACCAATTGCTCGGCCTGCGTGCGGGCATCGAACGCGAGCGCTGGTCGGCATTCGCCGAACTGCGCAACCTCACCGACGAAGCCTACGTCGGGCAATTGACCGTTCGCGATCGCGCAGATCCGGGCGACGCCTTGTTACAGGCGGGCGAGCCGCGATCGGCCTACATGGGGGTTCGCTGGCGGTTCTGAATCGGCCCGCTCGCAAGGGCTCGCAACACGGATCGGGCGCTGCGGCCCCGATCCGTTCGTTGCCGCCATCGGCAGATCAACGCCTCGGCCCAGCGCAACGCCGGGGCGGTCACCGCACACCGCGGCGCGTCTATTTTGTAATGTTATTACATGATAAATTGGCGACCCCACTCCGGCCCCGCACCGGCGCTGCCTCCCCGCCTGCAACGAGTCCCATGCCCGTCACCCTCCCACGCCTCACCCTGATCGCCGCCCTGTCGAGCGGCGCCGCCCACGCCCAATCGGTCGACACCACGATGGGCACCCTGCACGTCCACCAGACCCGCGGGCAGCTGACCGCACACGAAGTGCTGACGTCGGTCGACGTGCTCGGTGCCGAACGCATCGAAGAGCAGACCGTGGCGCAGAGCTGGGAACTGCTCGGCCAGATGCCGGGCATCCAGCTCACCGAGACCCGCCAGGGCGCCGAGTCGGGCAAGGTCAGCTTCCGCGCCTTCAACGGGGAGGGCTATCTCAATGCCATCAAGACCCTGATCGACGGCATCCCGAGCAACGTCAACAGCGGCAACCAGCGCTTCATCGACATGCTGTTTCCGCTGGAGATCGACTACATCGAAGTCGTGCGCGGCACCAACGACCCGCGCTACGGCCTGCACAACATCGGCGGCAACATCAACTTCGGCACGCGCCAGGGCGGCACCTACACCGATGCCCGGCTGACCTACGGCAGCTTCGCCACCCGCCAGGCACAACTGGCCGTGGGCCGCGAACACGGCGACGTCTCGCAGAACTACTTCGTCGGCGCCCAGGCCTCGGACGGCTATCGCGACCACGACCGCTCGGACAAGTACACGCTGGGCGGCAAATGGTTCTACGGCAGCCTCGAGGACGGCATGCGCATCGGCCTGACCGCACGCGCCTACCGCCACCAGGCCGACGAACCCGGCTTCATGACCGCCGAAGAACTGCAGGCCGGCCGCCGGCGCTCGGCACGACGCAATGCCCACGACGGCGACGACCGCACCATGCGTCAGTTCGGCCTGCACATGGACCTGGCCCTGACCGACCAGCTGGTGCTGGGCACCAAGCTCTACCACAACCGTTACCACGACGACCGCCGCGTCACCTTCAGCGACCTGGCCACCGGCAACGCCCCGCGCCAGCGCCGCGTCTGGGACGAGGCGCAATCGGGCCTGCTCGCCACGCTTACCTGGGCCGCCCACCCGGCCCTCACCCTCGAAGCCGGCGCGAACTACGAGCAGCAGCACAACGGCTACGTGCGCGAACGCTTCGCCTACAGCCTGCCGACCGACTTCGAAGCCACGCCCGCACGCGTCCAGAACGACGACCGCCACAGCTTCGACAACGCAGGCGCGTACGTGCAGGCGATCTGGCAGCCGGCTACGTCGCTGAAGATCGTGCCGGCTTATCGCGTCGACCGCTTCGACGGCGCCACCCAACTGCCCGGCGGCGTCCGGGCGCCGTTGCAGGACTACGGCACGATCGGCCAGCCCAAGCTCAGCGTGGTCTACGGGTTCGATGCCGACACCAACCTCTACGCCAACTGGGGGCGCACCTTCCAGGTGCTCACCGGCAGCACGCCACCGGCCTACCTCACGCCCGGACAGGCGGCGATACGCCCCTCCACCAACACCGGGATGGAGGCTGGCCTGCGCTTCAGCCCATTCGCCGGCACCCGCGGGCGCGTGGCGGTGTGGCAGCAGGATGCCGAGAACGAAGTCTCCAACATGCCCGCCACCGGCACCACCGTGGTGCTGGGCAAGACCCGCCGCCGCGGGGTGGACCTGCAGCTCGATGCGCAGATCGGCGAGCGCTGGACGCTGTGGGCCTCGCACGCCTACCAGGAGGCGAAGATCGAGCGCGACGGCCGCGCGCCCGGCGTGTCGATCGAAGGCAACGAAGTCGCCGCGACGCCCCGCACAATCAGCAACCTCGGCCTCGACTATCGCGCCACCGATGCCCTGCAGTTCGGGCTGCAGGGCCGCGCGCAAGGCGACTACTACCTCGAAGAGCGGAACCTCACCGACAAGTTCGGCGGCTTCGCAGTGCTGGACCTGAGCGCCAAGCTCCGGCTCACCCCACGCGCCAGCGTGGACATGCAGCTCCGCAACGTCACCGGTCGCGAGTACGTCTACGCCTGGTACGACAGCTTCTTCTGGGAGGAGGCCCGGCCCATGTTCTCGCCATCGGCGGGGCGGAGTGCGTTCGTTTCGGTGACGGTGAAGTTGTAGGGGAAACTGCGCGCCTCGCGACGCGCGCTCCCTGCGCTAGTGGCCGGCATCCAGCGTGGGTGCCGGCTTGCGATGATTGCCCAGCCTGTCGACCAGAAATGCGCTGGCTTCGTTGAGACCGACCACCTCGACGACGGCGCCATGCCTTCTGAGCTTGACGATGACCCTGTCGAGGGCGGCCACCGCACTTGGATCCCAGAAATGGCTGTGCGTCAGGTCGATTGTCACCCGGCCCTCGGCATGGAGGTAGTCGAAGCTGTT
Organism: Luteimonas sp. TWI596; assembly: GCF_039674105.1. Taxonomy (NCBI): domain Bacteria; kingdom Pseudomonadati; phylum Pseudomonadota; class Gammaproteobacteria; order Lysobacterales; family Lysobacteraceae; genus Luteimonas; species Luteimonas sp. TWI596. Next base: position 29,494 of record NZ_JBDJMU010000024.1, on the reverse strand, counting down.
GACGAACTGGATGGCCGAGGCGAAGAACACCTGGCCATGGACGCGGTAGATACGATCACCTTCTGCGCCTGCCTCATCTTCGACGCGCAGCATCGCGCTGACACGGCGCGAGAAATTGAGCGCGGTCAAGAGCACACCGGTCAGGACGCCCTTTGCCAGATCGTGCGTCGCAACGGTGACGACGACCGTTCCGATCATCACAAGATTGGCGCCCCTGGGGTGCGTCCTGAGCTCGGCAAAGCTCTTCCAATGGAACGTGCCGATGCTGACCATGATCATGACGGCGACCAAAGCCGCCATCGGGATCAATGACACCCAGGGCGCCGCGTAGACGACCAGCAGAAGCAGCACCACGCCAGCCACGAGGCAAGACAGGCGGCCACGGCCGCCCGAGCTGACGTTGATGACCGACTGACCGATCATCGCGCATCCCGCCATGCCACCGAAGAAACCCGTCGCAACGTTTGCCATCCCCTGACCGGCACACTCACGACGCCGATCGGTCGGGGTATCCGTCATGTCCTCGACAATCTGCGCCGTCATCAGCGACTCCAGCAAGCCAACGACTGCCAACGTTGCGGAGACCGGCAGCAAGATCCTCAGTGTCTCCAGCGACCACGGGATGTCCGGAATGAAAAACGTGGGCAGACTGTCGGGCAACTGCCCCATGTCGCCGACAGTGCGGATATCGACACCCAGCCAGACGCACACAAGCGTCAGCACCACGATAGCGACCAACGGCGATGGCACAGCGCGCGTGGCCCTCGGGAGTAGATAGATGATGCACAGGCCCGCAGCGCAGACCGCAAACACGGCCCATGGCATGCCGATGAGCTCCGGCAACTGCGCCAGAAAAATCAGGATCGCCAGTGCATTCACGAAGCCGATCACCACCGATCGCGAGACGAAGCGCATCAGCGTGTTGAGCCGAAGGGCCGCTGCAATGAGTTGCAGCAAGCCCGCCAGGATCGTGGCCGCAAACAGATACTGCAGGCCGTGGTCCTTGACCAGGTCCACCATGACCAAGGCCATGGCCCCGGTGGCGGCCGAGATCATGCCGGGCCGTCCCCCGGCGATCGCCGTGACGACGGCGATGCAGAACGAGGCATACAGGCCGACCTTCGGATCGACGCCGGCAATGATGGAGAACGCGATCGCCTCAGGGATCAACGCAAGGGCAACCAGAAGACCCGACAGCACGTCCCCGCGGACATTGCCGAACCACTGCGCGCGCAGCGGATAGGAAACAGACATGAATGACTCCGCGCGCACCCGCTCGATGGCGGCACGCAAACAATAGAGAGATTGGCGCAAGACCCATCAGCCGACTGGCGGCTGCAATGCAAAGCTCGTCGAAGGGTCAGGGCGGCGTCATTCGGTGCATGAAAGCGCGAGGGCGCGCGCATTCTATGGCGGGGACGTTCACAAGCACAACCTGGCGGTTGTGCGCAGCAAGCGTCAGCACTGAATTCGGCGCTGCCACCCCTCCCCAGCCCCGCGCCGCCAACCGCGTGCTCGACATCTCGTTACACTGAGGCCCTAGCGAAAATAAGATGCGGCGCGCAGCCGCACGTTTCACCCCTCGACCCAAGGCGAATTTTCTACTTCTGGCTGGTCCAAATTACAGGGAGGAGGTCAGTGGGAGACAGGTCGGCAATGAGTACCAAGTGATCTACATGGCCGCCGACCGGGTGTACCCGGCAACCGGGCATTACATTCTGGTCACACCATGAGCCGCAAAACGCCCTGCAGCGGATCGATGACGATCGCGCTATGCGCGGTCGTCATGATGTCCGGCTGTCACGTCGAGTCTTCGATTGCCCCAGCAGACGTGCGGCTCGCGCGTACGCCCGCTTCGAAGGAACCCATTACCTATGGCTTCGCGCCCCTTCGCGGCACGGTCACCGTGGAGCGAGAATGCCTGAGCCTGGAATCCACAGATCGGGGCACTGTCGTGCTCGTCTATCCGCACGACCACCGTATGGGTACGGTTGACGGACGACTGAGCGTGCTCAATGCGAACGGCGAATCGGTTCTGACCGACGGACGCCCGGTCGAGATCGGGGGCGCACTGCTTGACGCTGAGCCGGCAGCACGAACCGTGTCCGCCGAGGACAGGGCGCTGTGCGAAGGCCCATTCTTTCTCGTGCTGCCGCAGCCGGCCCGATACCTGTGATCAGGCCAATCGCCATCTCAGATGCGGCCGCGATCGCCGCCGCGCCCAGGCGGCGCACAGCGGCCCTACCCCTCACCCGCCTCCCGCTGCCGCTCCAGCGCGCCCTTCTTCTCTTGCTCGTCCTTCTTCGCCTGGTCGTGGTGCCACTTGATGGCGTAGAACATGCCGACGCCGAGCACGCCGACCTTGAAGATGATGAAGACGATGGGGAACCAGTCGTACATGGGAGGATGTCCAGGTCTCGATGCCACCTGAGGTGAGGTACGGATTCGCACCTCGTCATGCCGCGTGGGCGGGGGAATGGCATCGCAAGGTCGTATTTTAGGTCGCCCGTCTCGCGCCTCTGCGCGACAGTTTGTCGCACCTGCCAGGCGGTGAGGCGCGCCTTCATGAGTAGCCAGTGCGACACAAGGTCGCACTGGGGCCGCCAGGCCGCCTTGCCCTACAATGCCGCCGGTGCGCCCTGTGCCCTTTCACCGCAGCTTCACCATAATGGCGATCATCGCCATGCTGCTCATTGTCGTCGCTCCATTTGTAAGTCGATGGATCGCGCACTGCGGGGGCGCGACGCATGGCCAACAGGCGCACCTCGTCGAGCACAACGCTGTAATGCAGGCCGGCCGAAGCAGCAGTCATCATCTTCACGACAGTGACAACGCGCTTGCGTTGAGGACAACGGGCGACCGCCCTCATCATGCGACGGTCGAAACTCCCGCCGCTCATGGCCCACACGACGACATCAGTCCGACCGGCAAGGACGGCCATGCCGACCATGACATGGGCGTGGACTGCTGCGAGTACTGTCTGATCGCAGCGCGGTTGGTCGTTCTGCTGGTGGCGGTGCTGATCGCATTGATCGGCTGGCGCCCACCACGCTACGCGCGCGTCTGGTCGTTGCATGGGGTCGCCGGCCCCACAGTCGGGCACCTTGGAGCCCGGGGGCCGCCACTGCGCGCCTGATGCTCCGCGCCACAGCGCGGATTGCCTCCTGATATCGCCCCATGCCCACGCGTGACTGCGCGGGCGTGCCGACGTTCTTCAAATTCCCCCCCCGACGTATGCCGGGGGGCTGCTTGCCGTGACCATGACCCAGAAACCGACCCACACCTCGCTGTTCCTCAGCCTGGCCACTGCGCTTGGCTTCCTTTCCTGCCTGCCAACCGGCGCGTACGCGCAAGAAGGCACCGCACTCACCCTCGGCACCATCCAAGTGACGACCGAGGGCTCTCGAGAGCGCACTGCCCACTCGATATTCAGTTCGGTCGACGTCATCGGCGGAGACCTGCTGCAGTCCCAGCGTGTTGAGCACAGCTGGGAACTGTTGATGAACGCGCCCGGCGTGCAGGTGACCCAATTCAAGATGGGTACCGATGCTGGACGATTCTCGTTCCGCGGGTTCAACGGCGAGGGCCGCATCAATGCCGTCAAACTTCTGATCGATGGCATCCCCAGCAACGACAACGCGGGCGGAATGCCATACCTGGATGCGGTGTGGCCCCTGGACATCACCGCCGTGGAGATCGTGCGGGGCACCAACGATGCGCGTTATGGCTTGCATGCCATTGCCGGCGACGTCAACGTCTTCACCCGCGAAGGTGGGAATGACGGCCAGCTCAGCCTGACCGCGGGCAGCTTCGGCACGCAGGATGTGCAACTGGCCAAGGGCTTCGAGTATGGCCCCTGGACGCAGAACTACTTCGTTGGTTGGCGCCAGTCGGACGGAGAGCGCGATCATGCCGATTCGACCCAGCGCAGCTTCGCGGGCAAATGGTTCTACACGGCCACCGACGACGCCTGGCGCGGCGGTTTGACGACTCGCTATTACAAGAACGCGGCGCTGGAGGCTGGTTACCTGAGCTATCCGGAAATCAGGTCAGATCCTAAGCAGTCCCCCGATTATGCCAAGGATGACCGCAGCGAACGCGAAACCCTGCAGACCGCCCTGCACTTCGACGGTCGCATCGGTGCGGAGTGGACCTGGGCCGCCAAGGCCTACCAGAACGATTACCGCAACCAGCGCTGGGTCACCTTCACCGAGGGTGGCGCGCAGCAAGAACGACTCAACGATGAAACCCATCGCGGCCTGATCTTCAAAGCCACCTGGCGCCCAAACACCCGCCTTGCCGAGTTGGTGATGGACGTCGGCGTAGACGGGCAGTGGCAGCACAACATCGCCCAGCGCTTTCGCACCGTGCGGCGGCAACGGCAAGCCACGCTGCGCGACTGGGACTTCGACCTCGAAACCCGCGGGGCATACGTGCAGGCCGTGATCCGCCCGATCGACCGTCTGAAACTGGTGCCGGCCTACCGCGTGGACCGCATCTACGGTGATTTCACCAATGTGGTGGCCGACACCACGGCGCCGGTCTACGACTACGGGCTGATCAAGCAACCCAAGTTCAGTGCCTCGTATGCCATCAGCGCGGCGGTGGTGGGCTATGCCAACTGGGGGCGCACGTTTCAGATCGGCAGCGGCAATGCCGCCTATCGCACACAGACAGGCAACCTGGCGCCTTCCATCAATGAAGGCTGGGAGGCCGGACTGAAGTGGGCCCCGGCTGCGCATCTGCAGACTCGCATCGCGATCTGGGAACAGACCGCATCGGACGAAGTGGCGACCATCCTGGGTGTGAACGGGTCGGTCGGCAGCAATGAAGTCAGCAACGTCGGCCAGACGCGGCGCCGTGGCTGGGATCTACAGGCCAACTGGCAACCTACCGTGCACTGGCGCACCTGGGCTTCGTACTCACGGCAAAAGGCCACCATCGAAGTGCCCGATCCGAGCGCGCCAGCCACGGCGGGGCGGCAGATCGAGAATGTGCCGAACTGGCTGGTCAGCGCAGGCATGGAGTTCAGTCCAACCGACGACTGGACCTTCAGCGCCTGGGGCAACGGCCAAAGTGACTACTACGTGGAACGTACCAACACGTTGGGGCGCTATGGCGGTTATGCACTGCTCAACCTGAGCGCCGCTTACCGCTTCGACACGCGCAGCCAACTGACGCTGCAACTGAAGAACGCCACCGATCGCGCCTATCTCTACGCCTGGTACGACAGCGGCTCATCGGGCTATTCGCCCGGCGATGGCCGCGCGCTCTACCTGACCTGGACACGGGAGCTCTGAGATGACGGCCACTGCCACACCGGCCAATGCGGATCGCCTGCGCTTCTATCGCGCGGTGTGGCGGTGGCATTTCTACGCTGGGCTGCTCGTCTTGCCCTTCATCGCATGGCTGGCACTGACCGGCGCGGTCTACCTCTATCAGAAGCCGATCGACCGCTGGATTCACCATGGATTGAAAGTAGTGGAGGTGGACAGCGTGAGCAGGGCGCTGCCCAGTGCCCACATCACCGCCGTGCGCGCGGTGACCCAAGGCGAGGTCTTTCGCTACAGCACACCGGAGCGTGCCGACAGCAGTGTGGAAATCGGCGTCATCGATGCAGATGGACACCGACACGTGTACTACGTGGATCCAGCGAGATCGCATGTGCTGGGCCATCTACCTGAGAAGGGGACGTTCTCCGGTGTGGTCCGGCGGCTGCACAGCTTGGATCTGCTGGGCAGCTACGCCAGCGCACTGATCGAAATCGCGGCCGGCTGGGCCATCCTGCTCGTGCTGACCGGCGTCTACCTGTGGTGGCCGCGCGGGCAGAAGGGAGGCGTGACCACCGTCCGCGGGCAACCCGGCCAACGCCTCTTTTGGCGGGATCTGCACGCGGTGACGGGCGTATGGGTGGGCCTGGTGCTGCTGTTCCTTGCGCTGACCGGCATGCCGTGGTCACTGGTATGGGGCAAGCAGGTCAACGCCTGGGCAAACGGCCACAACGATGGCTACCCCGCTGGCGTGCGCGTGGAAGTGCCGATGTCGCGCCAGCGACTGGCCGACACCACCGTCCCCACCTGGTCGCTGCAGCAGGCCCACCTTCCGGCCTCGGGTGCGTCGCATGCCCGGCATACGGCGCAGCCCGAGCATGATGGCCACGAGGGACACGGCGGAAGCGGGCCGGGGGAGTTGGCGCTGCAGCCGGGCGCCATCGGCATCGATGCCGCCATCCGGACATTTGAACGTCTGGGCCTGGCGCCCGGCTACAGCGTCAGCCTGCCGCGCGGCGCCCTCGGGGTCTACAGCGCTTCGGTCTATCCCGAAGTACTGGACCAGCAGCGCGTCGTGCATCTGGATCAGTACAGCGGAGAGGTCCTGCTTGACATGCGCTACGCCGACTACGGGCCGCTGGGGCGGGCGCTGGAATGGGGCATCAACGTGCACCTCGGGCAGGAGTACGGCACGGCCAACCGTCTGCTCCTCTTGATTGCCTGCATGGCGATCGTATTGCTGTGCGTCAGCGGTGCAGCCATGTGGTGGAAGCGTCGTCCATTGGGCGGCCTGGGTGTACCTCCACTGCCGCGACAGGGCCACAGTGTTGCCGGCGTGTTCGCATTGCTGTGCGTCGGCGGCCTGCTCTTTCCACTGGTGGGGGCATCCCTGCTGCTGGTGGGACTTCTCGATGCCCTCGCCACTCGGGGCTGGCGTTCACCGCCAGCCGCCTGATGCGCACGGCTTTCCTCACTCTCATCGAATCTGGAAACTTGCCATGACCCACAAGACCCTGAGCAGCAGCACCATCGCACTGGCGCTGGCCTGCATGACACCTGTGGCCTACGCCCAAAGCGACGCCGCGCATCAGGCACCGTCTACGCCGGATGAGGTGCCCAGTTGGACGCTGGCCCCCGTGAAGGTCACCACCAAGCGCGGCGGCTACGCCGCATCTGCCACCTCTGCGGCCACCCGCACCGAAACGCCACTCACCGAAGTGCCGCAATCGGTGCAGATCATCACCAGTACCCTGCTGTGCGAACAGGACCGGCGGACGCTCGGCGATGCGCTGGTCAACGTCTCCGGTATCACACCCACTCGCTCGGACGAAACCCTGTTCATTCCGCCGATCGTTCGCGGCTTTCCGGCCGAGGTCTACCTCGATGGCCTGCCGCTGTTTGCAGGCAACCAGCAAGCCTATGACCCGCCCGGCCTAGTGGGGATTTCTACGATCAGTGTGCTCAAGGGGCCAAGCGCAACGCTCTACGGCGGCGGCCTGGGCACGCCGCTGGGCGGCGTCATCAACATCGAGAGCAAGCGCCCCGATCCGACAGCGTCAAGCGGCACCATCGCCGTGCGGGGGGCAGCTTCTCCACCTGGGGTTTTACCCCGAAACCATGGACAGTTGTGAAAGGGTGGAAAACTTCGAATCCTACCTGACAGTCCTTCGCCGCATCCTTGGGTTGTGGCGCCGCTCGATGTATTCGAACACATCGGCCCTTGCTGCATCGAGTGTCGGGTACGTTGTGCGGTAGATCCGTTCGCGCTTGAGCACGCCGAAGAAGCCTTCGCAGGCGGCGTTGTCGCCGCAGTGGCCGACGGCGCTCATCGAGCAGATCAACCGGTTGTCCCTCAGATAGTTCTGGTAGTCGCGGCTTCGGAATTGACTGCCCCTGTCCGAATGCAGGATCGCTAGGGCGCTACCCTGGCGCTGCCAAACCGCCATCTGCACCGCCCGAATGACCATCTGCCGACCCTGCCGGTGGTGCATCGACCAGCCCACGACCCGCTGGTCGAACAGGTCCAGCACGATGCACAGGTAGAGCTTGCCTTCGCCGGTCCTGAGCTCGGTGATGTCCGTTACCCACTTGGTCTCCGGCTCCAGTGCGGTGAAGTCGCGTTCCAGCAGGTTGCGTACGCCTGGCGGCGTCAGTGTCTGCTGAGCGCGTTGACCGCGACGCTTCGGCCGTGGCCAAAAGCCTGCAGACCATCGACCCATCGACCGCCATCAACCGGGCCACCCGGTTCAGGCTGGCTGACTCGCCTTCATCGGCCAAGTCTTCATGCATGCGACCGGCCCCTAGGGTGCCCCGGCTGTCCTCGTGCAGTTCACGGATCCGCCCGAGCAGGCGCTGGTTGTCGAGCTCACGGCTGCTGGGCAAGCGCTTGCTCCAATCGTAGTAGCCGCTGGCCGATACCTTCAGACAGCGGCACATCAGCCGAATCGGAAATTCGTCGCGGCAACGTTCGATCACCTGATACCTCAGGATGATCCCTTGGCAAAGAACGTCGCCGCTTCTCGCAAAAAATCCCGTTCCTTCTTCACCCGGGTCAGTTCGCGCTTGAGCTGCGCCAGTTCCTCCTCACGCGGCGTTCCGGTGCCGCCAAAGGCCACCTTGCCCTGGCTTTGGGCTTCCCGCTTCCAGCGGGTCAGCAGGTTGTCACCGATCCCCAGTTCCCGCGCCACCTGCGCGCAACTGACGCCCGGCTGGCTTGCTCAACCGCACCACGCTTGAACTCCGCACTGAACTTCCTTCGCTTCGACATGAACACTCCTCACGGCCTCGATCGGCCTTCTCGCAAGTGTCCGGGATAACGGGGGTGAACCCGTACGGTTGACGGACGACTGAGCGTGCTCAATGCGAACGACGAATCGGTTCTGACCGACGGACGCCCGGTCGAGATCGGGGGCGCACTGCTTGACGCTGAGCCGGCAGCACGAACCGTGTCCGCCGAGGACAGGGCGCTGTGCGAAGGCCCATTCTTTCTCGTGCTGCCGCAGCCGGCCCGATACCTGTGATCAGGCCAATCGCCATCTCAGATGCGGCCGCGATCGCCGCCGCGCCCAGGCGGCGCACAGCGGCCCTACCCCTCACCCGCCTCCCGCTGCCGCTCCAGCGCGCCCTTCTTCTCTTGCTCGTCCTTCTTCGCCTGGTCGTGGTGCCACTTGATGGCGTAGAACATGCCGACGCCGAGCACGCCGACCTTGAAGATGATGAAGACGATGGGGAACCAGTCGTACATGGGAGGATGTCCAGGCCTCGATGCCACCTGAGGTGAGGTACGGATTCGCACCTCGTCATGCCGCGTCAGCGGCGCAATGGCATCGCAAGGTCGTATTTTAGGCGGCCCGTCTCGCGCCTCCGCGCGACAGTTTGTCGCACCTGCCAAGCGGTGAAGCGCGCGTTCATGGGGCGGCGCGCATGCCTGCACTGCGTGCGCGGCAGCTGCATGCACTTGGGAAGGCGCTTCTCCGTGACGAGCTCGTGCCCCACCCGGCGCACTGGGTGCGCCGACCGTCCCGCGCGTGCTGGAGCGGTGATCGCCCAGCGATCAGCCGCTCCAAATGAGACCGCGTCGTCAATGCGTGCGTGCCCGCCTTTTCCCAAAAACAGCCTCGCCCGCCAGATCGTTGTAGGATCCCTGAACGCCTCACGCCGAAGGGATTTCTGCGATGAACGCGGATTCGAAGAGAATCTACACGTATCGGACGCTCAAGCGCGCACTGCGCGCTGGCCGATACGCACCGGGCGAACACCTGGACGTGGCGGCACTGGCGGACGAATACGGCGTCAGCGGCGTTCCGATCCGTGCGGCGCTACAGCGGTTGCTGGGCGAAGGGCTGATCGAGGACCACCAACGGGAAGGCATGCACGTACCGCTGCTCGATGAGTCGGAGCTACGGCAGCGCTATGAGTGGATGCAACGGCTGACGATGATGGCCTGCGACATGCACGTGCGCCCCACCGCGCCGGCCCCATCGGCGCCCGCGCCGGACAGCACGAACATCGCCACCCAGACCTGGGCGCTGTTCGACAGCATCGCCGAGGCCATCGACCTGAAGGACATGCGCGCGGCGATCCGGCTGACGAACGATCGGCTGGCGCCCATCCGGCATGCCAAGATCGACCTGCTGCCCAACGCCGAGGCCGACCTCGCCGAACTGTGTCGCCTCTGGCAGCAGCGCGACCTGGCAAGCCTCAAGGCCGAGATGCACATCTACTTCGAACGCCGCAAGTTACTGGCCTCACGGATCGTGAAGACCCTGCGGGCGCGGCGTGCACTGCGGTAGCAGCGCCGTCGGCGTCATCCAAGCATGGCCAGGACGAGCCGCCGTCATACCGTGTCGCGATCAACCTGTTTTTCAGATACCGTGTGCACCTGTACCACCGGAACATCGAAATGTCAGGCAAGTCGATCCACAAGCCCGAGTACCAGCGCCTGCTGGCGCTGCTGATCGAGATGCGCAACACCGCCGGCCTCACGCAGACCCAACTGGCCGGCCTGCTGGCACGGCCGCAGTCCTACGTCAGCGACGTCGAGCGCGGCACGCGCCGGCTCGACCTGCTGCAACTGCATGCCTACTGCCAGGCCTGCGACCAGACGCTGACGCACGTCGTCCGGCGCTTTGAGAACGCGATGACCGCGCCGCCGCCATCCGGCACAGGGCAGAGCCGCAGGCTGTCGTAAGGCGAGGCCGGGCGGCCGCGCATGCGGCCGTAGCGCGGCGCACCGAACGCAACGGAATGGGTGTTGCGCGACCGCGGTCACAGATCGCCCCGGCGCGTCGCGGTAGTTGTTCCACGCAGGAGGCAGTTTTCAAGTCGAAACGGAGGTCTGCGATGAACACACCGCCCAAGTACGTGCTTGTTTGCGACGGCATCCAAGGCGGCCTGCGGGAAGGCCGCTTCCTGCCTGGCGAGCACCTCAAGATGCTCGCGCTGGCGCGCGCATTCCAGACCAGCACCATGCCTGTTCAATACGCGTTACACGGGCTGTCGGGGGCTGGCCTGATCGATTGGAATCCCGGCCGCGGCTTCTACGTGCCGATGCTTGACCAGTTCCACCTGGGCGCACGCTACCGCTGGCTGGGCAGTCTTCTGCGCGATGTCATCGACCGAGGCAACGCGGCGCATACGCTCACGGCACTGCCCGCCGTGCCAGACCCCCAGGACACACCGAACGCGACCTGGCGGCTGTTCGATGCGATCGCCGACCTCACCGACAACGACGAGCGGCGCGCACCGCTCAAGCAGGCAAACGACCAGCTCGCGCCGGTGCGGCACGCCAAGCAAGCGCTGCTGAACGACGCACACGACGAACTGGCCGCGCTGTACGCCTGCTGGGCGGCGCGCGATCTCACGTCGCTCAAGGCCGGCTTGCGCGATTACCACCGTCGCCGCGTGGTGATGGCGCCGAAGATCGTCTCGCATCTGCGCCAGAAGCTGGCGGCCTTGCACTGACTGACTGCGGCATCGCACCGGTCCAACACGCCGGCATTCGCGACCGCGGTCACAGACCCGAAATGATCACCACGTGATCAACAGAAATCATTTGAGAATCAACGCATTCGGCTCCTAGCTTGGTGCTGCCATGGATGTCCATGGCATCGCAAAGGAGCAAGTCATGAGCACCACCGACAACACCCGCACCCAGGTGCAGGACGACGTGATCGAGCTCGGCGTTGCGAGCGTCGAGACGCAGGGCGGCGCGTTCAACCCCGGCGAAGTAATGGGGCTGAACATCACGCCGGGGATCTCCGAGGAGTGAGCAGCCGGGGCGCGCCGAAAGGCGCGCCTCGCACCCCGAGGTGCTCGCCATGCGCTACGGACTCCGCGAAGGCCTGTCGTTCTGCCGTGTCGACGACGGCCTCATCTTTCTGGACCTCAAAGCCGATCGCTACTTTCGGTTGGGGTCTCGGCTCGAACAAGCCTTTCTCCAGCACCAGCAGGGTGATTGCCATTGCGCGGCCGATCTGGAGGCGCTTCTTCAGCGCAACATTCTGGTTCCCGCGCTCACGGACGCGGTCGGCGCGCTTGAAACATCCGTGACCGCCCCCTCGCATAGCCTTGTCGAGCACGCCTATGTGCTGCCCCACCAAAGGCAAACCGCGCTGATGGAAGTGCTCGCCCTTGTCTGCAGCGTGCAGCTGCAGCTCAAGACGCGCACGCTCGATCGCGTGCTGGGTGCCATGGCCACCCACCGAGGCCGCAGCGCCCAGAAAGCGCCCGAGCGTCATGACCAGGCGCCCGATCCAAAGATGGTGCGGGCCATACACCAGTTCCGCCGGGCTCGCCCGTATGTCCCGATCGAAACCTGCTGCCTGCTTGACTCGATCTCGCTTGTCGTCTTTCTCGCCCGGCACGGCCTCTGGGCGTCCCTCGTCTTCGGCGTGACAAACAGGCCGTTCGCGGCCCACTGCTGGGTCCAGAACGGCGATTGGATGCTCAACGACACCGTCGGCAATGCGCTGGCGCACACCCCGATCCGGGTGATCTGATGGGCTATCGCTACCTTGCCCTCCTGCCGATCGAGCCTTCGCAGGACGGGGTGGCGCTGTCGCCCGCACAGATTGCCTCCTTGCGCGCCCAAGGCATGCACCCAGTCGATGCGCCCTGGCCGATGACACTCTTCGTCGGCGAGGAAACGCCCGCGCTTGCTGTGCCGGCCGGTGTCGTGATCGGCCATGTGTTCTCGCGCGAAGGCACTCCGCTCGATGCCAGCACATTCGCCAGCATGGCCGGGCGGCACGCACTCGATGCGCAGCTGTTGAGCGAGTACTGGGGCGAGTACTTGCTGATCCGCAGCGCCACGCCGCCTGCGCAGAGTGTAGCGCTGTTGCGCGAGCCATCCGGCGGCGTGCCCTGCTTCTACCTCGCCGGAGAACGCGGCACGGTTGTCACATCCGATGTTTCGCTCGCCATCGGTCTCGGCCTGTATCGCCGGCAGGTCGACTGGAACGCCATCGCCTGGATGCTGGCCTACACTCACGTCAACACAGCGGCGACGGCACTCGATGGGGTCAGGGAACTACTGCCCGGATGCACGCACACACTCCATGACCGAACCGAGATCGTAGAGCCCGCCTGGTCGCCCTGGCGGTTCGCACAGCCACCGCATCGGCACCGCAGCCCGGAGCGCGCCATCGCTGACATCCGTACCGCCCTCCGCACGGTGGTCGAGACCTGGGCCCGCACAGACAAGACCGTGCTGATGGAATTGTCGGGCGGGCTGGATTCTTCCGTCGTGGCGATGTGTCTGCAGGACGCATCGGCGAACGTGACCTGCAGCACCCTGGTGACGCCGGTGCCCGGCGCCGACGAGCGCCGCTACGCGCAACCGGTCGCGGACGCGCTCGGCACACCCCTGCATTCGACACTGCTCGATATCGACACGGTCGGGATCGACTTCGACCTGCCAGTCCAGACGACAAGGCCCCGCGTCTCGGTCCTGCAGCAGGCAGCGAACACCGCCATGGCCGCGGTGGCGTCGATCCACGGCACCAACAGTTTCTTCTCCGGTGGCGGCGGCGACACCGTGTTCTGCTACTCCTCGGGCGCCGTGCCCGCCGCCGATGCGTTCAAGGAGCGCGGCTTCAGTGCAGGCATGCGCGCCGTCCACGACTTGTCCGCCCTGCACGACTGCACCTATTGGAAGGCCGGCCGATTGACGCTCAAGAAGCTGGCGCATGGCGCACGCACGCCGTGCAAACCGAGTACCGCGTTCCTCGCCCCATCCGCAGCGTCACTGTCGCCACCTACCCATCCGTGGTTTGCACGACCCGAAGGCGTGTTGCCCGGCGATCTGGAACGCATCGCGGAGCTCGCGGGGACCCAGGTGTTCCGCGAAGGCGCGCCCCGTGGCGCAACCCACTGGCTCCGGCTCCCCCTGCTCTCCCAACCAGTCGTCGAAGCCTGCCTCAAAGCACCGACATGGATGTGGATCGCCGGGGGCCGGAACCGCGCCCTCGCGCGCGATGCGTTTGCCGACCGGCTGCCACGTGCCGTGCTGGAGCGTCGCAGCAAAGGCACCTTCGTCAGCTACTCGGGCGCCATCTACCAGCGCAAGAAGCACGACATGCGCGCCTACCTGATGGACGGCCAGCTACGGCGCCAAGGCCTGTTGGACGCCTCTGCCCTGGAGGCATTCTTCGCGACGAACCTGCACCCGCGCGACACCGCGTTCATGCGGATCTTCGACCTGTGCATGGTCGAGAACTGGCTGCGGCATCAACGCTAACGAGCCGCGCGCTCACCTCCGGTGCCAGCCAAACCCGCACGCATTGCCCGCCAACGCGTGTACTGCGCGACCTTGGCCGGGTGCGTGTCCTCGTGCCCCTGCAGCCAGAAGCGGAACCAGTCGAGATTGCGCTCATAGGCCGCCAGCTTGTGCCGCGGCTGGAATTTCTGATGTGTTTCGTTGGGGAACACATACAGGTCCGCGCGCCGCTCTCTGACCAGCGGCAGCGAGACGCCCAAGGCGTAGAGGTACTCCTGCTCAGGCATCTGGAACAGTACCGGCGCCCGGATGCGCTCGACCTGATAAGCCGGCGACAGCAAGCGCCAGCGCTCGGGCGTCTGGTCGGGCGCGCCCAGGCCCCAGGCGTTCTTCATTTCCTCGAAGAACGCATCGCTGCGCAGCGTATTGAACAGGTAGTAGTTGGGCTCCACCGTCGGCGACGTCACCGAGATCGCCGCCAGCACATCGGTCTGGATGGCCGCCCACAGCGCGACCTCGCTGCCGAAGCTCAAGCCGCCCATGCCCACCTTGGCTGGATCGATGCGCCCCGCCGCGGCAAGCTGCGCCACCGCCGCGGTCACACCGGCGACGCCGCGGCCGTACCGCTGCATCGCGTCGAACACGTATCCCGGCGGATCGTTGATGCACAGCGCGGCAATCCCCTGCTCCGCCAGGCTGGCCAGCGGCCACTCGTCCCCGACGCCACCGCGCAGAAACCCGGCGCAGTTGTAGTAGGTGACGAACAGCGGTGGCGGTGCCCCGTCGACGGCGCGGGCCGGTAGAAACTGACCCGTATACGTCTGCCCGTCCGGGTTCTCCCAGCGCAGCAGTTCGGCCGGCGCCACCGCGGACAACGCACGGGCCAGGGCCGTATTCGGATCGAACAGCACCTCCCGTCGGCCGCTCTCCAGGTCGACCCGTTCCAGCCGCGGCGGGCGATCGGGCTCGGCGACGACGCAGGCCATCGCGTGAGCCGACACGCCGCAAGGGCCGCCACCACGACCGCCGCCGATGGTGCCGCGTGTCGCCACGATGGGATGAACAACGCCGCTGCGCACGTTCCATCGATGGATGGACTGCGCCAATCCCTGCAGTGGGTCGGTGACGGTGAACACCACCTCGTCGCTCTGCGGTCGCCACTGCGGCGCGCCAAGGGCCTTGCCCACACACGCACTGGCCGTACATGGCACGGGCCGGCGCGCCGTCGTTCCGGGCAACATCGCCAAGGTGCTGTCGAGCCCATGGCGGAAGCCGGGCGGCGGGGCCGAGCGCGTCAGCATCGCCAGGCGACTGCCATCACGCTCGGCGACCAAGGCCCAGGGCCGCGGCAACGCAGCGTCGAGGTCGGCGATCGCAGGCGGGACCGGCGGCCGCTCGGCCGCCAACGCGTCGCGAACCTGCAGGCTGGCGAGGTCCACCACCTTCCAGCGGTCCGGCGCATCGGCCAGCAGCGGCGCGCGGCCGAACCACATGCCGGCATAGCGCTGCGTCGCCCATCGCCCCTCGACGTTGATCGAGCGGAACAACCCCTGGCCGATGGGCACGTCGCCATCGATGCGAATACCGCGGTCGTACTCGAGCTGCTCGGCTTCGGCGACCGCCTCGCGCGTCGCGCCGACGCGGTAGAACAGCCGGCGTCCATCCGCATCCAGCACGAAACCGCGCACATCGGCCGCGTCGCGGGCCACCGGTTCGGCGCGAGACCCGTCCGCCGCCGCACGCCAGACATCGACCCTGCCATCCAGCAACGCCGTGTAGTACAGCCAGCGCCCATCCGGCGACCAACTGGCGGCCACCGGCACCGCAACCCCGGCCGCATCGCGCAACGGCACACCGCCGTCCGCCACGCGGCGCGGCGGCTCGGCGCCGTCCATCGCTTGCACGTACCATGCCGAGTCATAGCTGTTGCGTTCGATGGACGCCTGCTCCATCCGGAAGGCCACATACCGGCCGTCGGGCGAGACCACCGGCGGACCGAAATCCACGACCTTCAGCAACAGACGCGGCGGAATGGCATGCGCATGCGCAGCGATGCCGGCCTGCATCAGCAGCGCGCCCATCACCAACGCACGCAGCCACCCCGCGGCAACGCCCGAACGCCGTACCGCAGGCACGCCCCACCATCCAAATCGACCCAGGCTATGCATGGCCACCTCAGAAGCGCTTGGAGACGGCGAGGCTGATGAAGCGCCCGATGGCCGAATAGTTGGTGCCGTCGTAGGGCGGCGCGTACTCGGCAAACGAGGTCGGCGTGTACAACGGCGGCGCACGGTCGAACAGGTTCTGCGCCGAGAGCGAGACCTCCACGCCGGCCCACGGCCCGTCGCTGCGCGCATGCTGATAGCGCAACGTCGCATCGAAGGTGGTGAACGAGGCCGTCTTCCGGCCATCCACGGGGTTGGTCACGCCGCCACGGTAGTTGGTGAACGCGGACGTGGTGAAGGCGCCCCGCTCCCAAACTACCCCTGCCCGGCCGGACAGCTTGGGTGGGTTGAACAGCGTGCCCGAGAGATCGAAGAAGTCCTGAGCGCCGGTGTTCTGCTGCCTGCTGTCCAGCCACGCGGCCGAACCACGCAACGTCAGCGTGTGGTCCCCCAACGCCAGTCGATACGAGCCCGAAAGATCCGCTCCGGTGATCTCTTGCCGGGCGACGTTGACGTAGTTGCCGTAGATCACTGCACCGATGCGGTCCGGATCGAAGGACTGGCCAGTGAAGTTGAAGAATCGCGCCAGGCTGGCAATGCGCGTCAGCTCTTCCAGCGTGGGTTGCCGGTCGATCACCTGGGCGAACGCGGGATTGGCCAGCACCTGCGAGTAGTCGGTGATCGGCTGCACCACGCGGTCGGTGTAGTCGATACGGAACGCGGTGAGCTCCAACTGCATCCCGGACAACGCCTCCGGGTGGTACGCCAGCGAAGCGGAGAGCGTGCGCGCACGTTCGGGCTGCAGGTCCGGATTGCCGCCACCCACCCGCAGCGCCATGTCGCGCCCACCCTCCGGCGTGCCGCCGTAATCGCGCGCAAAGCCCAACTGCCCGAACTGGCCCTGATTGACCTGCAACAACGTCGGCGCCTTGAACGAGCGGCCCCACGAGGCCTTGGCCGTGAAGTCGGCATTGGGGCTGTAGATCAGCCCAAGCTTGGGCGTGGTGACGCCGCCGAAGCTACTGTAGTCCTCGCTGCGCACGGCCGCGGTGACCTCAAGCCGGTGCACGCCCGGCACGCCCTGCCCTGCGCCGGCCACCGGCACGCTGACTTCCGCATAGCCAAAGCGCGCACGCTCCTCGCCCTGCGTCGCCACCACGCCTGTGCCCCACGCGGACTGCCGGAACTCATTGCTCCGGTAGCCCACCCCCGCCGCAAGCCGCACCTCGCCGGCAGGCAGTGCCAGCAATGGCCCTTCCACGCTCGCTTCAAAGCTGCGGCTTGCGTTGCAGAAGCAATCGTCGACAACCGGGGTGACGGCGCCGGTTGCCGGGGCTTCCCGCGTCTGGCGCTCGTGGTGTTCGTCCTTGGCCCAAGCCCCGCTCAGGGACAGCGACCAATCGCGCGGCAGCCGGAACTCGACCCCGGGCGACACCAGCGATGTAGTGGTGACCGGCGTCAGGCGGTTGATGCCCATGTACTCGTAGAAGGTCTGCTGGTGGCGCCAACTCCGCAGCACATCCAGGCGCAGTTCCAGCGCGTCTCCCAGCCCCTGATACGCACTGAGCAGGCCGCTGCGCAGGTCACTGCCGGGATAGAGCGTGGTCGGCGGACCCAGGTGCCGGGTGTAAGCGCGATCGGCCGCATAGATCGGGTCGACAGAAGCCTCCTTGAACGTGGCGATGACGCCACCGCTGGCCCAGTACGTACCGGCCGTGGCCGTGTACTCGCGTGTCTCCAGACCGCCGCCCTTGGCAGCGCCATAGCGGGCGCCGAGCGTTGCACCGTCGTAGTCTCGGCGCAGGACCACATTGCCCACGCCGCCCACCGCATCTGAGCCGTAGATGGCCGAGGCGCCATCGGCCACGATGTCGATGCGTTCGACCGCATCGACGGGGATCGCGCTGATGTCCACCGCCTGCGCGAAGCCGCTGTAGGCCATGCGCCGCCCGTTGAGCAGCGTCAGCGTGGCGTCCGGCCCCAGGCCCCGGAGGTTCAGCGCTGAGCCGCCGGTGACGTTCTGGTTGGCAAACCCGGCACCGGAGAAGCCACCGCTGCCCGCCCCCGGATTCTGCCCACCCCCAAAGTTCTGCGGCACGCTGCGGATCACCTCGCCCAGATCGCGGAAGCCCTCTTCCCGGATCCGCTCGGCACCGAAGGCGATCACCGGCGACGGCGTGGTGCCGCCACGGATGCGGGTGCCGGTGACCTGGATGGTGTCGAGTTGGGTGGCGGCGGCGTCGGTGTCCTGGGCGGGCGTATGTGAATCGGGCTTATGGGCCGGACCCGCCTCCTGCGCAACGGCACAAGTCAGAGGCAAGAAGGCGATCACTGCCGCACCCAACATGTGGGCTGCGATGCCAGGGATCGAGACCTTTAACGACTGCCCCGTAGCGCCACACATCAGCGCACTTTGTTGTTCGGCTAAATCAAGCTCACCGTTCGCCTTCGAGGCACGCGTGACGCTCTCGGAAGCGCACGGATTGGTAGATACATACAGCGTGTGGCTAGACATGCACTGCCTCCATGAACGGCCGACGCAACTAGGTCAGCCCGCAACAGGTACGACCGCCTTGGTCACGCCGGCCGGAAGCTCCCGCCCACCCGGCCCGACCAAAACGAGAGTAATAAACAGTAGACTTATATTCTGTAGATTGCAATGCGGTAGAGGGTCAGGCTGGGGCATGACTTCCAAGCCCTCATCCGCATCACTCCCGAGTGCCCGCAGCCGTGTCGGGGCGAACATCCGTCGCCTTCGCAAGGCAATGAAGGGGAAGGTCAGCCAGGAGAAGCTCGGGGAGATGGCGGAGTGCCATCGCAGCTACGTGTCCCAGTTAGAACGAGCGAAGACGAACATCTCAGTTGACCGCCTTGAGCGGTTCGCTCAGGTCCTGGGCGTGGATATCGCCGACTTGTTCCTGCCCCCGCCGTAGCCGCCCCAGGACGCGGGCTCAACGCAGCAGCTGTCGCAATGTAGAGTTATAAAGAGTAGATATATAATCTGTAGAACCTAAGCCGGTAGATGATCAGGCTGGGAGGCATGCCTTCCAAGCCGTCATCCCCAGCGAAACCGAGCGCGCGCGAGCGAGTTGCAGTGAACATCCGCCGCCTGCGCACGGCGCAGGGTCTGAGCCAAGAGCAACTCGCTGATGTGGCCGATTTCCATCGGACCTATGTTTCGCAGCTTGAACGGCGTGTCACCAACATCTCAATCGATGGGCTTGAGCGGTTAGCTGATGTGCTGGGCGTGGACATCGTCGATTTGCTCCAGCCCCCAGACTGAGTGGAGCCCCGCGTATGAAGCGAGCCGGGCCCCAGCTGTAGGAAATTCCTGACATGCATCAGCGGAAGGCGCTGATACCAAGGGTTGGAGGAAGAGCGCACTCTTCCATCACGCCAGCAACGCGTGATCCCCGTCTACGGGCGGGTCGCCAGACACGCGGGCCAGGGAACGGAGCACCCCGGCCGCTGGCGCCCACATTCTCATACCGTTGCCCCGGTGAGCCGGGCATCTGGTAACCACGCGAAAGCTTCGGCTTGTCGTACCCTGCCATAATGGCTGCCCGGAGTTTGACCATAAGGCGCAGCCAACCGTTTCGCTACGGCGCGTTGCCTGTCCAAGGCACTCACGCGCTCACCAAACGACGGCATGATGCGGTGGTATGAATGCTGATATCTGAAGGCGGGGCGCGTCCCAAGAGTGCGTGCTCGGTACTGGCCGCCGGCAGGCCCCATGACCCGCTCGTTCGCTTCATCCGGGCCTGCATTATGATCATGGCACCCTATGGGCTTCCGGCGAAGTCGAGCTAGGCCACGGAGATTCCGCGAAAGACAGATGCGGGACGGAGGATTTCCTCTTCAGCCGCAGCCTCGAGGCCACCCAAGCTCCTCTGGACACCTAGGTTCAGCCGCAGCGCACTACGCAAGCAGGTGCTGCGCTTCGGGACCCTTGGCGCAGATTCAACGATGACAAATCTCTTAGGCGGCCCCGCAGCTGCTGCCATCCATTTGCTTGGGGCAGCTCCTTCCCTGAACGAAGTACGCAATTGGTCATAACTCGAGACGGAGTGTAATTTATTGTTACA
Source organism: Luteimonas sp. TWI596 (assembly GCF_039674105.1). Lineage (NCBI taxonomy): Bacteria > Pseudomonadati > Pseudomonadota > Gammaproteobacteria > Lysobacterales > Lysobacteraceae > Luteimonas > Luteimonas sp. TWI596. Next base: position 9,255 of record NZ_JBDJMU010000024.1, on the reverse strand, counting down.
CTACGCTCATGAACGATCATCCCGACGACATGGCCCCAATCAATGGCTTGGTAGACGCGCGCCGCGCGGCCGCGATGCTGGGCGTATCAGTTAACGTCTTCAAGGTGTGGGCGAACCGATCCCAAGAGGGGAAAGGTGGAGTCGCAGCGGCAATGCCCAAACCGGTAGCTAAGATGCACGGGCAAATCTATCTAGCGGCTGAAATCGAAGAGTTCGGCCGGCTTCTGGCTATGAGCCGACGGCCGCCAAGAACTAGAGAGCGTGGACTGGGCGCTTACTTCACGCCAGAGAGCGCCGCTCAGATGATGGTGTCCTGGGCGGTTAGGGGATCCCAGGACGTCATCCTTGAACCTAGCGTGGGCGATGGACGGTTCGCACATGCCGTTCATGCGTTGGCTGCGGCTAATCATTGGAAGTCGCTCCAACTACATGGATGCGAGCTCGACCCTCAGACAGCAGCGCAGGCTGTAGCCTCTGGCGCCGTAAGCGCAAATCTATTACACGTTGGCGATTTTCTTGCAGAGGATCGCATCCCTCAGGTTGATGCGGTGATAGGTAACCCGCCATACGTCCGACTGAGAGAGCTAGATGCCAGTCTGCGGAAAAATGCAGTCGCTGCCGCGAGTGATGCTCTCGGCGAAGCGATTGACCCTGCAGGCAGCGTTTGGATGCCTTTTGTCGTTAAAGCGACAAAGCACCTGAAAGCAGATGGACGATTGGCGCTTGTCTTACCACTCGACTTCACCTACGTCCGATATGCTCGCCCACTTTGGGATTACCTTGCGAGGCTCTTTGGACGCTTACGCATCGTACGCTTCCGAGAGCGCGTCTTTCCAGACATACTCCAGAATGTACTCATTCTTTTAGCGGAAGATAAGGGAAAGAATACTGATTACGTTGAGCTAATCGCTCGGGAGCGACTCGCAGATCTAGATAATAATCTTGATCAAGATGGGATTAGGATACCCATTGAGTCAGTCATCAGAGGCGAGAGGATCTTTCAGTACGCTCTTCTTCCTGATGAAACAAGAAGTGCGCTTGCGTTACTTGCCCCTTATGCGTCTCCCGCACTCAATCGAGTTAAATTTAATATCGGCTATGTGTCCGGCAATAAAACATACTTCCATCCAAGCGACGAAGTAGTACGAGAATTTAAGCTGCCATCGCGATCTTTGGTCCCGACTGCAGCTTCGTCCCGGAGCTTCTCTCGCCAGCCACTTCGCACAAGCCAAATGGATGCGTCCGCACACCTGTGGCTTCCTCGCGGCAAGCTAACCAAGGGCGAGCACTCCTACATCACCAGAGGTGAGCAAGATGGCGTAGACATGGGTTTCAAATGCCGCATCAGAAAGCCGTGGTACGTTGTTCCAGGCGTGAAGACACCGGACGTATTTCTAACGACCTTTAGCGATCTACCTCGCCTTCACCTTAATGACTCTGATTGGACCGCCTCGAATAGCGTCCTAGGTGGATTCCTGCGACCAGATAATGACGTCGAAGGTTTTGTCGACTCTTGGTATACACCTCTTACACTTCTTAGCGCAGAGATAGAGATTCACTCGTTAGGCGGTGGTGTAATGGTGGCAGTACCTCGAGAAGCGGATTCTGTTTTAATGCTCAAATCGGAGTTCACCTCTAGAGCAAACCGGCGTCAGTTGGATGCTGCACTACGGGCAGGAAAAATTGAGGATGCCTATGCCATAGGCTCCAAATCAATCGCCAAACTCATTGGCCACGACGGCGCGAGCACTCTAGACAAGGGCATTGAGACACTTATCGCTTGGCGAAAGGCCCAAGTCACACCCGCGTAACAAGTGTTTCGTCAAGGCCTCCATCGTCAGCCTCATCATCCGGGAAGTCATCAGTCTCTGTGGGCTCAAAAATGTCCTGAACCCACAGATTTCGAGAATGAAACGTACCAATTAGCCTAGGCACAAACGTCTGCAATGAAAGATCGAGGCCAGGAACCGCACTTGCAACGATGTCATCTCTAACCGCAATTGGATCGGAGTGGAAATCAGCGACGCAATACGCAAAATGGTCATAAGCGCCCGTCATATGCTTATAGATTCGATCGTCTCGCTGCCCAATCGCAGCATAAAGACGCGCATATCGCCGGTGATTCGGCCTTTCTGCGCGAGTCCATTCGCCATTTCGCTTCTGCCACGGCCTCACCTCAAGCGGATGAAGGTAGGCGTAGCCTGTCGTGCACATCGGAAATCTTTCCTGCAAGGAAATAGCTTCGCCGACGATATCCTGATAATAAGTCAGGACATTCTTTCCGACTGAGCTCATCTGACTCCGGACTCCAACCAAGATCAAGGGTCCATTTGTTGGATGAATAACCGCAACGTCAACATTCTTAGACTTGTAGGAGCCGTACACAGGAGCCTCCTCAAGCACTTTAACACCCGCCCGACGCGCTTTAGGAGTAATGAACGAGCCTAAATCTCTAGCGATGAAACTATGGAACGTTTTGATGAACTCTTGGCTTCTAACAGCAGCCTCTGGATTTAGCTCAAAAATTACCTTCATTCGCCGCAGTACAGCTAGGAACTCATCAGCGCGCTGTGCAGGTGTCCAAGTCATTTATTAATCCACCACTCCATGTTTATTAGCAATCTCTGGAAAGTTACTTCTCTCCGATAGATATGTATACATCAGGCAGAATGCTATTAACCAACCTCACAGTAGCCTCGACTCAGCTTGCTTCGTGCTAATTCAGACTATTGCAGGACCGGTTGGAGAGTCGTCTATCGTCAAGTAAAAACAGCCATTGGCGTTCCGCTCAATGGTGACGATCTTCCCGGAGTAATCCGTTGATTGCATATGCTTGGACAATGTACCCCAGTGAAGAACTGTAACCCTATTCCCTTGATCCGACTCAAATGAAGGCGTGTTCGTAATATCGAGATCAACTGAGCCGAACTTCTGCCCCAGAATCTCTACCTTCATCGAGACAGCAACTCGCTCCTTTTCCGGCCCACCAGCCCAAGCAAGCCCGCCAAACAAAATATCCCTAAACCAAACTGCAGAGTCGATATTGTGATTCGCTTGTACTAGCGTCAGGTGACCTGTCCGATTAGTCCCGGTACCGCGCGGATGCTGAGCATCCGCATGGCTCATAGTTTTGTACCAGCGATACTTCATCCTTGCCCCCTAGAAATCCCGTCAAACCCCAACCGGGTTCGCCTTCTCCGGATCGATCTTATACAGCTTGATCGCCCTCGCTACATCCTTGCCGGTCATCTTGCCGTCCTTCGCCAGCGCGTCGATCGCCGCCTGGGCGATGTAGTAGCGGTCCACTTCGAAGTGGCGGCGGAGGTTGGCGCGGGTGTCGGAGCGGCCGAAGCCGTCGGTGCCCAGCACGGTGTAGGTGTGCGGCACGAAGGCGCGGATCTGGTCGGCGAAGGCACGCACGTAGTCGGTCGCGGCGATCACCGGGCCCTGGCGGGCTTCCAGCTGTTCGGTCACGTAGGGCTTGCGGCGGGTCTTGGCTTCGGGGTTGAAGCGGTTCCAGCGCTCGGCGTCGAAGCCGTCGCGGCGCAGCTCGGTGAAGCTGGGGCAGGACCAGATGTCGGCCGTCACGCCGAAGTCTTTGTCCAGCAGTTCGGCGGCGGCGATGACTTCGCGCAGGATGGTGCCCGAGCCCAGGAGTTGGACGTGGGGGAGGTTGGAGGCTTTCTTCTTGCCCCCAGCCGAAGCACCCCCACCCGAAGCGGCGGTGCCGCTTCGACCTCCCCCGCTCGCGGGGGAGGTGTCCGCGGTGCTGGAGAGCAGGTACATGCCCTTGATGATGCCCTCGGCGGCCTCGGGAGTGACGGCCGGGTGCGGGTAGTTCTCGTTCATCAGGGTGATGTAGAAGTACTCGTCCTGCTGTTCGTCGAGCATGCGCTGCATGCCGTACTGCAGGATCACCGCGACCTCACCGGCGAAGGTGGGGTCGTAGCTGCGGCAGTTGGGGATGGCGCCCGAGAGCAGGTGGCTGTGGCCGTCTTCGTGCTGCAGGCCTTCGCCGTTGAGTGTGGTGCGCCCCGCGGTGGCGCCCAGCAGGAAGCCGCGGGCGCGCATGTCGGCCGCCTGCCAGGCGGCGTCGCCGATGCGCTGGAAGCCGAACATCGAGTAGTAGATGTAGAACGGCAGCATCGGCAGGTCGTTGGTGCTGTAGCTGGTGGCCGCGGCCATCCAGCTGGCGAACGCGCCGGCTTCGGTGATGCCCTCTTCCAGCACCTGGCCGGCCGCGTCTTCGCGGTAGTACATCAGCTGGTCGCGGTCCACCGGCTTGTACTTCTGGCCCTGCGGGGCGTAGATGCCCAACTGGCGGAACAGGCCTTCCATGCCGAAGGTGCGGGCTTCGTCGGCGACGATCGGCACCACGCGCGGGCCCACCTGCTTGTCGCGCAGGATCACCGAGAGCGACTGCACGAAGGCCATCGTGGTGCTGATCTCGCGTTCGCCGGTGTCCTGCATCAGGCGGTCGAACACCTTGAGCTCGGGCGCCTTGAGGCTTTCGGTGCTCTTGCGGCGGCGCTGGGGCAGGAAGCCGCCCAGCTTTTCGCGGCGCTCGAGCAGGTACTGCACTTCCTCCGAGTCCTTGCCGGGGTGGAAGAACGGGATGTCGCCGTCCTTGAGTGCGGCGTCGGAGACCGGGATCTTGAAGCGGTCGCGGAACGTGCGCACCGCGTCGTCATCGAGCTTCTTGGTGTTGTGGGTCGGGTTGAGCGCCTCGCCTGCGCTGCCCAGGCCGTAGCCCTTGACGGTCTTGGCCAGGATCACCGTGGGCTGGCCCTTGGTGTCCATCGCGTTCTGGTAGGCGGCGAAGACCTTGTGCGGGTCGTGGCCGCCGCGGTTGAGGCGCCAGATGTCGTCGTCGCTGAGGTTGGCGACGAGGTTGGCGGTCTCGGGGTACTTGCCGAAGAAGTGCTCGCGCGTATACGCGCCACCGAAGGCCTTGCAGTTCTGGTACTCGCCGTCGACGGTCTCCATCATCAGCTTCTTGAGCATGCCGTCCTTATCCTTGGCCAGCAGCGGGTCCCAGTAGCTACCCCAGATCGTTTTGACGACATTCCAACCGGCGCCGCGGAACTGGCCTTCCAGCTCCTGGATGATCTTGCCGTTACCGCGCACCGGGCCGTCGAGGCGCTGCAGGTTGCAGTTGATCACGAACACCAGGTTGTCCAGGCCTTCGCGGCCGGCCACCGAGATCGCGCCCAGGCTCTCGGGCTCGTCGGTCTCGCCGTCGCCCAGGAAGCACCAGACCTTGCGGTCGGTGCGCGGCATCAGGCCGCGGGCTTCGAGGTACTTCCAGTTGCGGGCCTGGTAGATGGCCGCGATCGGGCCCAGACCCATCGAGACGGTCGGCAGCTGCCAGTAGTCGGGCATCAGCCAGGGGTGCGGGTAGGACGAGACGCCCTTGCCGTCGACTTCCATGCGGAAGTGGTCGATCTGCTCTTCGCTGATGCGGCCTTCCAGGAACGAGCGGGCGTAGATGCCCGGCGAGCTGTGGCCCTGGGTGCAGATCAGATCCCCGGGGTGATCGGCTGAAGGCGCGCGGAAGAAGTGGTTGAAGCCCACGTCGTAGAGCGTGGCGCTGGAGGCGAAGCTGGCCAGGTGGCCGCCCAGGTCGCCGGGCTTGCGGTTGGCGCGCACGACCATCGCCATCGCGTTCCAGCGGATGATCGAGCGGATGCGCCATTCCAGGTCGCTGTTGCCCGGCATCTTCGGCTCGAGGTGGGCCGGGATGGTGTTGACGTATTCGGTGGTCGGCGCGAACGGCAGGTGGGCACCGGCGCGGCGGGTCAGCTCGACCATGTTCTCGAGCAGTTGGTGCGCGCGCTCGGGGCCGCCGACGTCGATGACCGCCTTGAGCGACTCGATCCACTCGCGGGTCTCGGTCGGATCGGGGTCGTTCTGCAGGACGTCGTTCAACCAGTTCATCAGATGTGCTCCAGCGCGGCGCGCGCGGCCGCGTGCAAGGGGTCGTTGTCGAACGGTCGATTCTAACAGGCGCGTTCTGCCCGGCGGGCCGGTCCGCAGGCGGGGGACAGCGCGTTCCAGCGGTGCACCTGGCCCGGTCCGGGCGGCCGGTCGGACGGGCGGCCGGGCCGCGCAGCCATTGCCCGATTGCGGGCGGCCCGGCCGTCCGCCATGATCCCGTGTTCAGGGGAGGATGCGGCATGATGGCGCCCCCCGCCCGCGCCCGAGCCCATCCCGATGCCCCATACCGCCTCGCGTTCCAGCCGTTGGCAGTTGCCTGCGCTCGGGGTGGCGATCGTGCTGATCGTGGTCGGCCCATTCCTGATCATGCGCGCGGCGATCGGCGAGGCCGAGGACGCCACGGTCGAGGTGGTGCACACGCGCGAGGTGCAGACCCTGGTGCAGGCGATCTCGGCCGACGCGCGCAGCCTGGAGGCGGCGGCGATCGCGCTGACCCGCGGCATCGATTCGCCGCTGCTGCGCGAGCGCATCCGCGATGCGCGCGAGCGGATCATGCCCAATGTGGCCGCGGTGCTGGAACTGACCCGGGACAACCCGGCGCAGCAGGCGCGGCTGGGCGCGCTGCGCAACATGCTCGAGCAGCGTCTGGCGCGGATCGACAAGGTGATCGATGCCGAGCAGGCGGCGACCAATCGGCAGATCGACGAGATGATCGTGCTTTACCCGATCCAGCGGCTGGTGACCGAGGCGGTGGCCGAGGAAGAGGTACTGCTGCTGGACCGCAAGGCCGCGGCCGCGCGCGCCAACCGCGATGCCGAGCTGTCGAGCTGGGTGGCGATGGTGGTGCAGTTGCTGCTGCTGGCCGCCGCCATTTACTTCGCGCTGCGCCAGCAGACCGGCCGCGTGGCCGCCGAGCGGCAGGCGCTGAGCGCGAGCGGCCGGGCGCTGGCGGTGCTCGACAGCGTGCGCGAGCCGATCGTGCTGGTCGACAAGCAGCAGCGGGTGGTGATGCACAACGCCGCGTTCGCCGAGCTCTACGGCGTGGACGACGACGCCCGCGGCCATGCGCTGGCCGAGATCGGCGACGGCGCCTGGCAGGACGCCGAGACCATACGCCGGCTGCACGACGTGCTGGCCCGCAACCGCGAGCTGTGGGATTACCGGCTGAGCCAGGCGACGGTCGACGGGGTGGAGCGCACGATGCTGCTCAATGCCCGGCGCATGCCGCTGCCCGACCGCGACGATGCGGTGGCGTTGATCACTGCGTCCGACGTGACCGCGCAGAGCATCAGCGAGCGGCAGATCCGCGAGCTCAACCAGCAGTTGGAAGGCAAGATCGAGCAGGTCTCCGACGTCAACCGCGAGCTGGAGGCCTTCAGCTATTCGGTCTCCCACGATCTGCGTGCGCCGCTGCGGCACATCGCCGGCTTCGCCGACAAGCTCGGCCGCCATCTGGGCGAGAACATCGACGAGAAGAGCAGCCACTACCTCAATGTCATCGGCGGTTCGGCGCGGCGCATGTCCACGCTGATCGACGATCTGCTGGTGTACTCGCGCCTGGGTCGCAGTGCATTGCGGCTGCAGAGCGTGGACCTGCAGACGATGGTGGCCGATGCGCGCGCGATGCTCGACAGCAACGCGAAGGCCGAGAAGCCCGACCACCGGATCGAGTGGACGATCGCGCCGCTGCCGATCGTGGTCGGCGACGAGAACATGCTGCGGCAGGTGTGGTTGAACCTGCTGGGCAATGCGGTCAAGTACAGCAGCGGCAGCGAACCTGCGACGGTCGAGGTCACCTGCCGGCGGCTGGACGACGGCGGCTACGAGTTCTCGGTCCGCGATAACGGCGCGGGCTTCGACATGCAGTACGCGGGCAAGCTGTTCGGCGTGTTCCAGCGCCTGCATTCGGCCAGCGAGTTCCCCGGCACCGGCGTCGGGCTGGCCAGCGTGCGGCGCGTGCTCGGCCGCCACGGCGGGCGGATCTGGGCCGAGTCGGCCCCGGGCCAGGGCGCCTCGTTCTTCTTCACCCTTCCCGCCTCCGCCCAGGAGCCGGGCCTTCTGTCCTCACCAGGAAAACAGCAATGAGCGAAATCCGCACCATCCTTCTCGCCGAGGACAGCCCGCACGATGCCGAGATGGCGATCGATGCGCTGCGCGAGGCCAATCTCGCCAACCCGATCGTGCATGTCGAGGACGGCGTCGAGGCGGTGGACTACCTGTTCCGCCGCGGCAAGTTCGCCGACCGCGCCGAGGGCGACCCGGCGGTGCTGCTGCTCGACATCAAGATGCCGCGCATGGACGGCCTGGAAGTGCTCAAGCAGCTGCGTGACCACGAGACGCTCAAGCGCATGCCGGTGGTGATCCTGTCGTCCTCGCGCGAGGAAAGCGACCTGGCCCGCAGCTGGGACCTGGGCGTGAACGCGTACGTGGTCAAGCCGGTCGATGTCGACCAGTTCTTCGACGCGGTACGCACGCTGGGCAAGTTCTGGGCCGTGCTCAACGAAGTGCCCGAGGAAGAGTGAGCCCGCATGGCGGACGATGAGGGACATGGCGCGCGGGCTGGACGCCTGCGCGTGCTGATCGTCGACGATTCGCGCGACGATGCCGAACTGGCCGAACTGGCCCTGCGCGACGCGGGGCTGGCGGTCGAGACCCGACGGGTCCACGGCGAGGCGGCGCTGGTGGAAGCGCTGGAGGCCTTCGCCCCGCGCGTGGTGCTGTCGGACGTCAACCTGCCCGGGTTCTCGGGCGCCGAGGCGCTGGCGCTCACCCGGCAGCTGCGCCCGGGCGTGCCCGTGGTGTTCATGACCGGCTCGGCCTACGGCCTGCCGGGCGACGAATTGCCCGAGGGCGATGCGCTGGTCCACAAGGACCAGCTCGACCGCCTGCCGGCCACGCTGGCCCAGGTGCTGGCGGCGGGGGACGGCGAGGCGGAATGAGGGCGGTGGGATTGGGGCGAACGCCCCTTGCCCCCACCCGGCACGCGGCGCGTGCCGACCTCCCCCGCGATGCGGGGGAGGCAACTGATCGCGCGACGCACTTGGCGCCTTCCCCCGCGATGTGGGAGAGGTGACTGATCGCGCGACGCGGTTAGCTCCTTCCCCCGCCTGCGGGGGGAAGGCTGGGATGGGGGCGCTTCTGGCGCTGACGCTGGTCTAGCAGCATTCCGCTGACCGCCCCTACCCCCACCCGGCACGCGGCGCGTGCCGACCTTGTAAGTTGCTTTTGCGGTCCGGGAGTTGGCATTTTTCGGATCGCCCCGTGCCAGACCGTCCGACCTTTGATCGATCAGATCGTGGGGGAGCTTGGGTCGGCATC
>NZ_JBDJMU010000023.1:0-46681 GCF_039674105.1 Luteimonas sp. TWI596 | reverse complement strand
GATGCCCAGACGCGCCTGCAGCGCCTCGGCCTGCGCGGCCGCGGCCATCTCGGCGACGCGGCCGGTCCGGCGCACGCGCCGCACCGTGTCGCCGTCGAGCACCGCGATGCCAGCCGAATCGTAGCCGCGATACTCCAGCCGCTTGAGGCCCTCGACCAGGACCGGGACCACATCGCGATCCGCGATCGCACCGACGATTCCGCACATGGCAAAACATCCGACAGGGCGCCCCATTATAGAACCGCAGCCATTCGCCCCCTTGCAGCCTGATGCGGCGTCCCGTCGATGCAGTGTGGCCGTTCATCCAGCGAGAACTCCTGCGGTTTGGCCGAGCGGCGCGTCGTCATACTCCTTCCCGACGCGGCCACCTGCCCGTTGCACGGTGGCGTAACGCAGACGCTGAGCCCCAACCGTGCAATCCCATGCACCAGCGCAGGACGCCACCTCGGCGCCCCGCATCGCGACATGGTGGCCATACGCCAATGTGGCCGGCTTGCCACCAGCGACCACAATCGCCATAGGGCCCGCCCTGGGCGGACAAGTGCAGGGGATGCGTTGCAGCCTCCCGCTTTGGGCTACAATCCCCGACCGCCCTCCCCGCTTTGCGGTGGTCGGCCGCACGACGCGCCTGTAGCTCAGCCGGATAGAGTAGTGGCTTCCGAAGCCATTGGTCGGGGGTTCGAATCCCTCCAGGCGCGCCATCCTGCGGCCCCCGATGACGCCTTGTGATCTCGCCACCGCCAAGTGGCGGTTGGCTCAAGAATTCACGGTTCCTGCGCGGTGATCGAGCGCCGCTTGTCGGCCCCAACCGGCCCAGCAACGCACTCAACACTGCAGCAGGCGCGCTCCGCATCGACGCCCACACGAACATGTCCCTGGACGGCTGCCCAGCCTTCCTCCGCACGCGAGCGACACACCGATCGCTGCGGCCGCAGGCGTCGTCCCAAAGGGGCCGAACCTTTGGCATCTCGCGAGCGATGCAGATCAGGCTCAGACAAGCGCGCCCCGCAACGTCCCCGCGCCGAGCGTAACGAAGATGCCAGCGCGACACGCCTGCGCCCGTAGGGATTTCCCATCGGACCGGTAATCGGCGCGAACGGGCATGCCGATCCCACTGCCGCCGTCCCGCCCCCGACTGATACGGTTGGACCTGCTGGGCGTCGGTGCTCAAAGCATCAGTGTGAAACCGAGCTGCAGGCCGCGCAGGTCCGCGCCCGGCTGGTCGGGCGGCAGGCCGGCCGTGGCGGCACCGGCGAAGCGATAGCTCGCCTGCCCACGGTTCTGCAGTACGTTGTAGCCGGCGTAACCGATCAGGTGGCTGTTGAACGTGCGCCGATAGAGCACGCCAACCTGACGAGCGTGATCGCCGCGCCCGCTACGGTCGTGCAGGACACCGACGCCGGCACCGATGATGTCCTTGTCGTTGAGCGCGTACTTCACCGAAACCTCGGCGGCATCGATGTCGACTTCCTGCCCCCAGCGCGCCGAGTGTGTGCCGAGGTACCAGGTGAGATCGCCGCTGCGGTAGTTGCCGCCAGCGAACATCGAGAAGCGGCGGTTGCCGCCGGGGCCGTCGAGGCTCTGCGCCGCGAGAACGCCCTGCCAAGGGCCGCGATCGTAGGTGGCCGCGAACTGGCGGCTTGCCCCGGGACGATGCGGGTCGTCATCGCCCCTGCCCCAATAGGCGGACAGCCGCCAGGCGCCCAGTTTGGGCGTCGTGTAGGACAGCGTGTCGGGGGTGCGATAGGTGTACCAGGCGAAGTTGTTGAGCGCCGATGCATGGGTGCCGCTCTCGGCGACATCGAGCCGGTCGGAGTGCACGAACATCAGGGCATTCTGCGTGCCGTAACGCAGTTCGCCCCAGTCGCCTCCTATGCCCGCCCATGCCTGCCGGTTGAACAGTGCGTTGCCGGTGCGCGTGAGTGTGCCTTCGGACGGGCTGAAGCCGGCTTCGAGCAGGAAGTTCAGCGTCACCGGTCCGGCGTCGGTACCGCCCGCCACGCCGAAGCGGCTGGCCAGGTAGCCGTTGGACCCGAAGTCGCTTTGCCAGCTTTCGCCGGTGTCCACGTGCTGGTAGAACACGTCGACCACTGCGAACGGCTTCAATGTCGACTCTGCGTGCGCAACTGTCGGCAGCAGTGCTGCACCGATGACGCCCCACACCAAGCGCATGACGGACATGCTCGCTCCCCCGCCGCGCAGCTTGCAGGCAGCGCGGTCATTGTGATGGTGATTGCGGAATGCGTGCGAGAGACAGGCGCCGCGCGACGCCTCGCCGCGTGTCAGCTCTGTTCGCTCGCGAACTCGGCCAATGCCTCGCGTGCGACACGGAAGCTGTCGACCGCGGCAGGAACGCCGCAGTAGATCGCCACCTGCAGCAGCACCTCGCGGATCTTCTCTTCGCTCACGCCATTGCGCCGCGCGCCCTTGATGTGCACTTTCAGTTCGTGCGGCCGGTTGAGGGCCGAGATCATCGCCAGGTTCACCAGGCTGCGTTCGGCCAGTTCCAGTCCGTCCCGACCCCAGATCTCGCCCCAGCAGTACTCGGTCACCAGGGACTGGAGCGGCTCGCCAAAGGCATCGGCGGTCGCCAGCGCCTTGTCGACATAAGCATCGCCCAGCACCTGACGCCGGATCGCCAGTCCTTTTTCGTAGCGTGTCTTGCTCATGCTCCCACTCCGCCGAACAGGCTGTATTTGATGTCCAGGTAGTCCTCGATGCCGTACTTGGAGCCTTCGCGGCCCAGGCCCGAGTGCTTGATGCCGCCGAACGGCGCGACTTCGTTGGAGATCGCGCCGCTGTTGATACCGACCATGCCGTACTCGAGCTGTTCGCTCATGCGCCACGCACGGCCCAGATCGCGCGTGTAGCAGTACGCGGCGAGACCGAACTCGGTGTCGTTGGCGAGTGCGATCGCCTGCGCCTCGGTGTCGAAGCGGAACACCGCAGCCAGCGGCCCGAAGGTTTCGTCGCGCGCGACCAGCATCTCGGGCGTCGCGCCCTCGAGCAGGGTCGGCGCGTAGAACGCGCCCCCTAGAGCGTGGCGTTCGCCGCCCGACACGCATCGCGCGCCCTTGGCGAGCGCATCCTGCACCTGCGACTCGACCTTGACCACGGCCTGTTCGCTGATCAGCGGGCCGATCTGCACGTCCGGCTCGCTGCCCTGGCCCACCTTCAGTTGCGCGATGCGTTCGGCAAACCTCTCGACGAATGCATCGTGGATGCCGGCCTGCACCAGGAAGCGGTTCACGCAGACGCAGGTCTGGCCGGCATTGCGAAACTTGGCGAGCAATGCGCCTTCGACCGCGGCGTCGAGATCGGCGTCGTCGAACACGATGAAGGGGGCGTTGCCGCCAAGCTCCAGCGACACCTTCTTCATCGTCGCGGCCGCCCTGCCATAGAGCAGCCTGCCGATCGGGGTGGAGCCGGTGAAGGTGAACTTGCGCACCGCATCGCTCTCGAAGAAGGCATCCCCAATGGCGCGCGCGTTGCCGGTGACCACGCTGAAGATGCCGGCCGGCACACCGGCCTGCAGCGCAAGGTCCGCAAGCGCCAGCGCGGTGAAAGGCGTCTCCAGCGCCGGCTTGACGATGCAGGGGCATCCGGCGGCAAGTGCCGGCCCAACCTTTCGGGTGATCATCGCGGCGGGGAAGTTCCACGGGGTGATGGCCGCGACGACGCCGACCGGCTGCTTGGTCACCACGATGCGCGCGTCGCGGTCAGGGCTCGGGATGACGTCGCCGTACACGCGCTTGGCTTCCTCGGCGAACCACTCGATGAAGCTCGCCGCGTAGAGAATCTCGCCACGCGCCTCCGCCAGGGGCTTGCCCTGCTCGGCGGTGAGGATGCGCGCAAGTGGGTCGGCGTGTTCGACAATCAGATCGAACCAGCCCTTGAGAATCCGGGCCCGCTCCTTCGCCGTCAGGCCGCGCCAGTGCGGCCAGCTTCTTGCGGCGGCCTCGATGGCGCGCGCGGTCTCGCGACTGCCCATCGTCGGCACATGACCGATGATGGCCTGCGTGGCCGGATTGGTGACCGCCGATACTGCGCCATCGTCGGCATCGCACCATCTGCCGTCGAGGAGGGCTTGTTGGCGGAACAGTGGACTGTGCTCGAGTTGCATGGAGACTCCGGGGTCTGTGACGCCGGTCGTCCGGCGCGTGAACGCATGGGGCGGCTGGGCGTGTCAGGCCGGCGGCTGGCTTGTCGGGGTATAGCGCGGCAGCGGTCGGATGCAGTGGAACAGCGCGCAGACGGTCGCGCTGGACGCGATGCCCAGAACCCAGGACACATCGACGCCAGCGAAGGCATCCGCCCAGATCCCATGGAACCAGGGGTTCTTCAGGAACGGCAGCTGCACGACGATGCCGATCACGTAGGCTGTGATCGCACGCGAGTTGAAGCGCCCGTAGACGCCGCCGTCGGCGGCGAAGATCGATTTGATGTCGTAGCCGTTGCGATGCAGAACGTAGAAGTCGAACAGGTTGATCGACACCCAAGGCGCCATCACGAAGAGGATCGCGAAGACGCCACTGATGAACAGCGAGACGAAGTCGCTCGATGCCCACAGCGCCGATCCGGTCGACAGCACCAGCACGATCATCGACATTGCGATGCGGGCGCGTCCCTTGGGCACCCAGTCAGCGACGAAGGTCTGGATGGCGGTGATGAACGACAGCACCGCGCCGTAGAGGTTCATCGCGTTGTGGCCGATGATGTTGCACAGGAACAGCACCATCAGCACCGCGCCGAACATGCCGGTGTGCGCTTTGACCGCTTCCATCGCATCACCCTGGTGGCCGATGCTCACCGCGACCATGCCGAAGACGAACGAGAAGATCGTGCCGAGCGACGCGCCCAGATAGGTATAGACGAATGGCTTGACGCGGCCCTCGGCCAGCGGCAGATACCGCGAGTAGTCCGATGTATACGGGGCAAAGCTAATCTGCCAGACCGCGCAGATACCGAACATCGAGAACCACGGCGCGGCGCTGAAACGCCCCTGCTGCAGCACGTCGGGCGTCAGGTGCGGAATCATCAGTGCCAGGCCGATGAGCAGTGCACCGCCCATGAACCACGCGCCGATGCGGTTGAAGACGTGGATCAGGTGGTAGCCCACCACTCCGATCAGCGTCGCCAGGCCCGCACCGATCACGGTCGCCACCGAGACCGGGATCGCCGGTACGACCGCGTGCAGCGTCTTGCCCGACAGGATGATGTTGGAGACGAAGTAGCCCAGGTAGATGATGGTGGTGAACAGCACCACCAACAGCGAGCCGTGGCGACCGAACTGCGCGCGGCTCTGGATCATCTGCGGAATGCCGGCCAGTGGGCCCTGGGCGGACGTGAGCGCAAGCACCACGGCGCCGAACAGGTGCCCGGCGGTGATTGCCAGCAATGCGCTGATGACATCGAGCTCGAACACCATGACCGACATGGCGCCGGTGATCACCGCCAGCGGGGCGACATTGGTGCAGAACCACAAGGTGAACAGATCGATCGCCTTGCCGTGGCGCTGTCGCGGTGACACATAGTCGATGGCGTTGCCTTCGATCGCGAAGACGCCTGTGACCTGCTGATTCGGGTCCTGCTGCATACGCTGATATCCCCGTTGGCTGCCGCACCGCGGGCCCTCCCCGACGGCGTCACACATCACCCCGGAAGGGGCTGCGGGCGTGGATGAAACGAACAACCGGTGCATACGATCGGCGGTCGCGACGCCGCACCGGCGGCGCGACCCACGTCGATCCGCCGCGCCGGTCGGCTAGCGCATCACGAACGGATCGCCCAGGCGGGCGTCGGAGGTCCGCAGCCACACCGTCTTGGTGGTGGTGTAGTCGAGGACCGCGTCGGCGCCGCCTTCGCGGCCGTGCCCGGACAGGCCGTAGCCGCCGAACGGGGCGAGCGGGGAGACCGCGCGGTAGGTGTTGAGCCAGACGACGCCGGCACGGATCGCGTGCGCCATGCGATGGGCCCGCGTCAGGTCGCGCGTCAACACGCCTGCGGCCAATCCGTACTCGGTCGAGTTGGCCTTGGCGATCGCTTCGGCCTCGTCGGAGAACACATCGACCGACAGGACCGGTCCGAACAGCTCGGTGATCTCGCTCATCGCCTGCGTCACGCCGCTGCAGTCGAGCACCGTGGGGGCGTAGTAGAACCCGTCGCGTTCGATGCGCCGCCCACCGGTCAGCAGGCGCGCGCCCTGTTCGATCGACCGGGCAACCGCCGCCTCGATGGTATGCAACTGGCGCTCGGTGCACAGAGGGCCGTACTCGGTCTGGACATCGCCCGGTGCGCCGATGCGGATCGCTTCGACCTTCTCGACGAGGCGGGCCAGGAACGCGTCCTTGATGCCGGCCTCGACCAGCAAGCGCGAGCCGGCGACGCAGCTTTGTCCGCTGGCCGCGAAGATCGCTGCCAGCTGCGCGTTGACCGCACTTTCCAGGTCGGCGTCGGCAAACACCACCAGCGGTGATTTGCCGCCCAGTTCCAGGGACACCTTGGCCAGGTTGTCGGCGCTGTTGCGGACGATGTGGCGCGCGGTCTCCGGCCCGCCGGTGAAGGCGACCAGGCTGACCTTGGGATGGCGGCTGAGCACGGCGCCGCACTCGGGGCCGAAGCCGGTGATGATGTTGACCACGCCCGGGGGAAACCCTGCGTCATGGATCAGCCGCGCAAATGCGAGCATCGGGGCGGGCGCCTCCTCCGAGGCTTTGAGGACCATCGTGCAGCCGGCGGCGATCGCCGGGCCGAGCTTCACCGCCGAGAGAAACAGCTGACTGTTCCAGGGCACGATCGCGGCCACCACGCCCAACGGCTCGCGCTTGACCCATACCTGCATGTCCGGCTTGTCGATCGGCACCACATGCCCGTGCAACTTGTCGGCGATGCCGGCGTAGTAGCGGTAGTACTCGGCGACGTAGGCGATCTGTGCCCGGGTCTCGCGGATGATCTTCCCGGTGTCTCGGGTTTCGAGCTCGGCCAGCTCGGGCGCAGCTTGCTCGAGCAGGTCGGCCAGACGATGCAGCAGACGTCCGCGCTGCGATGCGGTCAATCCGGCCCAGGCAGGGTCCTGCAGGGCGCGGTCTGCCGCGGCCACGGCGCGCTCGACTTCATCGGTGCGCGCCTCGGGCATCTGTGCCCAGGCCCGGCCCGTCGCCGGGTCGAGGCTGTCGAATGTCGCGGCGCCGGGCTCAAAGCGGCCGTCGATGTACAGGGCGAACGGGGCAGTCATGGCCATCCCTCACCGGAACGCCGGCATCACGTCGCGAATCATGCGCTCGAGCGACGCCTTCTTGCGCTCGAAGCTCATGCCGGTATCGATCCAGAACGCGTACTCGTCGTACCCCATGGCCTGGTAGGTCTTCAGACGGGCGATCACTTCCTCGGGCGGACCGATGACGTTGTTCTTGCGCATCGCCTCGGGCGAGTACATCGGATGGGCGGCGATCTCCTCCTCGCTCAGCGGCGCAATCAGGCCCTGGGTGATTTCGCGCTCGTTCTTGAACCACGCCCCGAAGTAGTTGTAGAAGACGTTGATCTCGTCGGCTGCTTGTTGCGCATCTGCTTCGCCCTCGGCCACATAGGTGTGGCGCAGCAGCATGATCTGCGGGCGCGGCACGTCGCCGAACTTCTCGCAGGCCGCATTGAAGTGGCCCATCAGCTTCTCGACTTCCTCGTCGCCGAAATGCAGCGGTGTGACCTGCACGTTGCAACCGTTGGCGACCGCGAACTCGTGGCTGTTGGGATCGCGCGCGGCCACCCAGATCGGCGGATGCGGCTGTTGCAGCGGCTGCGGCGCCGAGGTGGTCTTGGGAAACGTCCAGTACTCGCCATCGTGGGCGTAGTCGCCTTCCCACAGTGCCTTGATCGCGGGAATCAGCTCGCGTAGGCGACCGCCGGCGCCCCAGGCGTCGAGACCTGGATGCAGACGCTCGTACTCGAACGCGTACGCGCCTCGAGCGATGCCCAGCTCCAGGCGACCATCACTGATGATGTCGGTCATCGCCGCTTCGCCGGCGAGCTTGATCGGATGCCAGAACGGCGCGACCACCGTGCCGGTGCCCAGGCGCACGTGCTTGGTGCGGCGTGCGAGGTCGACAAGATTCAAGAACGGGTTCGGCGCGATGGTGAAGTTCATGCCGTGGTGTTCACCGGTCCAGATGGCGTGCATGCCGCCCTCGTCCGCAATCCGGCACAGCTCGATCATCTCGTCGTACAACTGCTTCTGCGTCTGCTGGTCGGAGACGCGCTCCATATGGATGAACAACGAAAAGCGCATGTCAGATCTCCTGGCCTTGGGCATCGCGCACGACGCCGTTGTGGTGGTTGCCGTAGTAGACGCCGTAGTTCTTGAGGCGACTTTCCCTGCAGTAGCGCTCGAGCATGCTTTTCACCGCAGGGTCGGCGATGTCGAGCGCAGCCACGTCGGACAGCGCGATGTAGCGGCCTTCGCGCGGCGATGCGTCCGGTGTGCTGCACAGGAAGGCGACGAACTGCTGCCGGCTTTCGGTGTTGCGATAGACCGAATAGACGAAGTTCGCCGATGCCCCGGGTTGGTAGCGTTCGAACAGGGCGTGAAGCGCCTCGTCCGCGCCGCGGTCTGCCGCGTCGACGCACGGCAGTGCCCATTGCCCGTCGGCATTACGCGCCAGCAGCACACGGTTCTCATGGGCGATGACGGCGTGGATGACCACACTTGCGCCGCCGATCACCTCGGCCGCCATCTTTGCCGGGGTGAAGTAGCCGCCGCGGTAGTAGCCCAGGCCGGCCTGGCCGCTCGATGCGAAGGCCTCGATGCGGCCGATCAGAATGGCGTGATCGCCAGCCGGCACGACCGAGTGCGTCGTGCAGTCAAACCAGGCGCCAACGCCGTCAAGCAGCGGGTTGCCGTGTTCGCTCATGCGCCATTGGACGCTGCCGAAGCGGTCATCGACGCGGCTGGCGAAGGTGCTGGAGACCTGCTTCTGTCCTTCGGCAAGCACGTTGATCGCAAAGTGTCCGCCGTTGGCGAAAGCGTCGTAGTTGCCGGAGCTGTTGGCGATGCTGACCAGCAGAAGCGGTGGGTCCAGCGACACCGAGGCGAACGAGTTGGCAGTGAAGCCGAGCGGTGTGCCTGCCGTATTGGTTGTGGTGACGACGGTGACGCCGGTCATGAACGCGCCGAACGCGTCGCGGAGTTCCTTGGTGGTGCAGTCCATCTTGTTCCCTCCCAGGTTCTTGACGGATGTCGCGCTCAGGGCGGCGCGGCCAGCCAGTCCGACATCGCGCGGTTGACGAGGTCGGGCGCAGTGAGATTGACCATATGGCGCTGGCCTTCGAGGATCACGGCATGGCCGCGCGCTGCGAGGCCTGCCATGCGTTGGGCCATCGCACCGGTGGAGTTGAGGTCGTCGGCGCCGGTCAGCGCCAGCGTCGGGCACTGCACCTCGCACCAGCGGTCGGCATAGAGCAGGTCGCCACGCGCGAATGCGCGGTAGGCATCGGCATAGCCTTGGAGATCGACCTGTTCCAGCCACCCGCGCACTGTTTCGACCAGCGCGGGCGGCGCGTCGGGCACGTCGAACCAGCGCTGCAGCGGTGTGTCGATATCCAGATGTCCGTCGCGCAGCTGCTCGGCGCGCGCCACGACCGCAGCGCGCGCGGCATCGCTGCGCCGGTGCACGCCGTTGACCACCGCCAGACGGCGTACCAGCGCCGGGCGCTCGATCGCCACACCGCCGGCGATGAGCGCGCCCATCGAGTGGCCCGCCAGGTTGACCGGCCCCACGTCCAGCGTCTCGATCACTTCGATCATCCAGCGCACGTAGTCCGCCAGACCCGGGGTGCCGCCCAGGCGGGCGCTGCCGCCATGACCGGGCATGTCGACCGCGATCACCCGGTAGCGGTCGGCGAAGTGCGCGACCTGCGGTCCCCATGCGGCAGCCTGCATGCCCACGCCGTGGATCAACACCAGCGGTTCGCCGCGGCCCTGCGCCAGCATGTGGACGTGGTGGCCGTCAGACAGCGGCAGGGTTCTTGACGTCATGACCCAGCGCTTCCAGATCCGTGTAGCGATCGCCGATGCGGTGATGGGGGCGCCCACCGGTGGACGCACCGAGCACGACCACAAGCTCGTCGGCGGCCGGCGCATCCGGGATCGAGAACTGCAGGGTCAGGTAGTGCGAACGACGGCCTTCGTCGTTCTTGTCCATCATCGGGATCGAGATCGGCGCATTCGCCGGACCGCGGGTATTGGTGAACGCCAGGTAGGACTTCGCCCCCACCGCAGCGCGGAAGATGTTGCCGAAATGCAGGGTATGGATCAGCGCCGAGGCGTGTTCGAGTTCGCCGTCCAGTCCGACCACCGCACTCTTGCCGAACGCCTCGACGGCCTCGCCGGAACCGACCTCGCCCAGGATCAGGTCGGTCAGATGCTGGCTCAGTTGCGGGCCAAGCTCGCGGATTTCCGGAGACAGGTCGGCGACGTAGCCACGGCCATGCCACGGGTTCTTGATGACCGCTGCCACGCCGACCATCTTCAGGGGCTTGGGCGCGTCGGCCTCGCCGTCCACGAACACGGTTTCGACATGGAGCACGGATTTGCGGATCAGTTTCACGGCGTGACCTCTGGCGGAGCGGATGCTCATTTAGGTGTACGGTATGATGGTATACCAAGAAGACGGGGTGGCAACCCTGTCGAAGGTCACCCTTCCCATTCAGGTGGAACGGCGCGCCGCAGCGGTGTCGGGCAGTTGCGGCCCGGCGGCTCGCACGCGTGCAGCAATGGCCTTTGGGATGCGGTATACCGACCGCCTGTATGCGCTTCTCGCACCTCGGCGCCCCTTCGCCCCCTCACGCCAGGACATCCGAATGGACCTCAAAATCGACCACGCGCCCATCACCCTGCGCGAGAAATGCCTGGAACGGCTGCGGGACGCGATCATTACCGGACACTTCGCCGCCGGCGCCAGGCTGGTCGAACGCACGCTCTGCGAACAGCTCGGCGTCAGCCGAAGCGTGGTGCGCGAGGTGATCCGGCATCTGCAGGCCGAAGGGCTCGTGGACGTCCTGGCCAACAAAGGCCCGATCGTCGCGCGGCTGGACTGGTCCACCGCGCACCAGATCTACGAGATCCGGCTGCTGCTGGAGCAAAGCGCGGTCGCGGCCTGTACCGGGGCCCTGACCGACGACATCGTCGCGCGCATCCGCGGCGCGCAGCACGCTCTGCAGACGGCCACCGCGGCCCAGGACATGGCCCAGATTCTGCGCACCTCCTCGCACCTCTACGAGACCATCTTCGTCGCAGCCAACCAGGGCATTGCCTGGGATATCGTGCGGCGACTCAACGGCCGGATCAGCCGCCTGCGTGCGATGACCCTGCGCGACAACCGCCGCGAGCGCAGCGGGCAGTCGCGGATCGATGCCATCTGCGATGCGATCTGCATCGACAGGGATCCCGTGCTGGCGAAGACGCGTGTCGCAGAACACATCAGTGAAGTGGCGACCATCGCGCGCCGCATCCTCGCCAGCGACGCGCAGGCCTGACATGCCCGCTTACTGGATCGCACACGTCGAAGTGCTGGATGCGACCGCCTACAGCGGGTACACCGCCCTGGCGCCGGCCGCCTTCCGGAAGTACGGCGCGAAGTTCCTGGCGCGTGGTGGTCGCAGCGAGTCGCTGGAAGGCGGCGGCTTCGGCCGTCATGTGGTCATCGAGTTCCCGGACCTGGAGACGGCGACTGCGTGTTATCGCTCGCCGGAGTACCAGCTTGCGAAGTCGAAACGCGACGGGGCCTGCATCGCGCATATCACCATCGTCGATGGTGTCGATCCAGCGGGTTGAATCGTCTTCGGCACCGCTGAGGTCTGCGCAAGGCTTGGCCCCGCGCAGCCTTTCTCTGGGAGGCATGCGTCTCTGCGTAGCGACGCAGGGTGAACGCCGGAGACTTCGGGAGCGCGGGCGCAGTGGCGCTCCGACGTTCGTCGACCACGTCCGCGTCCGGGCGGATGTCGCCCCAACGCCCTCGGCGGCCGGGCAGCAGCGCTGGAGCGGTCACCGTGTGGACTGCGCATCGCGCGCCCAGGCCAGAACGGTCCGGGCACGACGGAGGTCGGCGCGGCCTGCGTGGCCGCCGCCGGCCCCGACCGACGCTGTCAGTTCGCAGCCGGTCTCGCCGCCGCGGGCTCGGGCGTCGGGAGCGTGGGGGTCCACGGCTTCTTGAGCTCGGCCAGCGCTGCAGCGATCGGGGCATCGCCCGGCAGGGCGTCGCCGCCGGTGCTGCCGTCTTCCTCGTCGCCGCGCAGATGGCCCGGCAACGTGGCTTCGGTGTAGGCGCTGGCGGCGCGGGGAGCGTCGCCGTCGGTGTCGGCCTTCTCGGGGCGCAGCACGACATCCGGGTCGATGCCGCGGGCCTGGATCGAGCGGCCGCTGGGAGTGAAGTAGCGCGCGGTGGTGAGCTTGACCGAGTCACCGTTGTCGAGCGGCAGCACGGTCTGCACCGAGCCCTTGCCGAACGTACGGCTGCCGACGACGCGGGCACGGCCGTTGTCGCGTAGTGCGCCGGCCAGCACTTCCGAGGCGCTGGCAGAACCGACATCGACCAGCACGACGACCGGCGCGCCGTCGAGGATGTCGCCGGGTGTGGCGCTGAATTGCGCGTCGCTGATCGGGATGCGGCCGCGGGTGCTGACGATGTCGCCGCTTTCGAGCAGGTCGTCGGCGATCTGCACCGCCGAGGTCAGCAGGCCGCCGGGGTTGCTGCGCAGGTCGATGACCAGGCCGCGCAGGCGACCGCCGCTCTGGCTGGCGAGGTCGCCGACGGTACGGCTGAAGGTGGCCGCGGTATCGACCTGGAACTGGCTCACCCGCACATAGCCATAGCCCGGCTCGAGCAGGCGGCCGCGGACACTGACCACGCGGATGGTCTCGCGCTGGACGCGGATCTCCAGCGGCGTGCGCTCGCCATCGCGCAGGACACCCAGCACCACCGCGGTGCCCGATGCGCCGCGCAGCGGGCCATGGCCTTCGTTGTCGGTCGGTGTGAGTGCCCGGCCATCGACGCTGACGATGACGTCGCCGGCGCGGATGCCGGCCTTCTCGGCCGGTGTGCCGTCGATCGGCGCGATCACGCGCATGCTGCCGTCGGGCAGGTACATGACCTCCACGCCGATGCCTTCGTAGGCCCCGCTGGTGCCTTCGTCGAAGGCCTCGGCGGCATCCTTCTCCATGTAGACGCTGTGCGGGTCGAGGTCGAGCAGCAGGCCGCGAATGGCCGAGGCCATCAGCTTGCGATCCTCGACCGGCTCGACGTACGCCTGGCGCACGGCGTTGAAGACGCCGACATAGCGGCGGATCTCTTCGAGCGGTACGCGGTTGGAGGCGTGTTCGATCGCGTCCGGGTCGTCGCTGGCGGCGACCTCGCGGGCCGCCTGGGCGTCGTCGGGGGCGCCGTCGTCCGGTGCCGGGGGCGCGTCCTGCGCCTCGCCCTGCGGCGGGGTCTGCTCGGCGGGCGTGTCCTGGGCCGGTGCCGGGGTCGCATCCGCGGGGGGCGGCGCGGTCTGTTGCGCAAACGCCGCGGGCGACAGCAGCAACGACAGGGCCAGCGTCAGGGAACGAACGCGCATGCAGGACTCCGGGCAACGAAAACAGGCCGCGCGCAGGCAGCGTGCGGCCGATGATTATGCGGCGCGGTCGCGTGAATGGGGTGCCTTCCAGGCCGGCGATTCAGGTCCGCGAGGCTTCGCGCCGGCGGGCCTACCGGGCCGGATGCTCAGCGAACGGGCGGTGCGTACCGTCGGCGGCGACCAGTTCGACGGTGTAGGCCTGACTGCGCCCATCGGGCATTTCCATGCCGGGCGAGCCCATCGGCATGCCCGGCACCGCGATGCCGCGCGCATCGGGGCGCTCGGCCAGCAGCCGGCGCACGTCGGCGGCGGGCACGTGGCCTTCGACGAAGTAGCCGTCGATCTCGGCGGTGTGGCAGGACGCCATTGCGTCGGGCACGCCCAGGCGGGTCTTGACCGCGGCAAGGTTCTCGACATCGAGGGTCTCGACTTCGAAGCCGTCGCGCTGCATGTGCTCGACCCACTTGCCGCAGCAGCCGCAGGTGGCGGTCTTGTGCACACGCATACGCGGCAGGACCTGGGTGTCGGCCGCCTGCGCGACCGGCATCGCGCCTGTCTCGGCGGGCCGCGCGGCGGCGGTGTCGGCCGCCGCGGGCGTCGCCGCGTCGGTGCAGGCAGCGACGGGCAGCAGCAGCGACAGCGTCAGGGCGAGGGGATGGATGCGCATGGTCGGACTCCGGAAACTCGATCGTAGGACGCTCCGATTATGCGCGCGCGCTGCGAGCGGGCGGCGATGCGCATTGCATCGCGGGGCGGTCGTGATAGCGGTTACCTCCTCCGCTTCGCGGGGGAGGTCGATGCCACGGGCATCAGGTGGGGG
The DNA here is from genome assembly GCF_039674105.1 of Luteimonas sp. TWI596. Lineage (NCBI taxonomy): Bacteria > Pseudomonadati > Pseudomonadota > Gammaproteobacteria > Lysobacterales > Lysobacteraceae > Luteimonas > Luteimonas sp. TWI596. The sequence goes on along the minus strand of NZ_JBDJMU010000023.1, from coordinate 32,256 downwards.
CGGGCGCATTTCGCGAATAGCGGCCCCCTCCCCAACCCTCCCCCGCGATGCGGGGGAGGGAGACAAGCGACGCGTGCTGATGGTTGAGACGATGGCGTCTCCCTCCCCCGCGATGCGGGGGAGGGAGACGAGCGGCACATGCTGATGCTTGGGACGATGGCGGCTACCTCCTCCGCTTCGCGGGGAGGTCGATGCCACGGGCATCGGGTGGGGGCTCGGGCATTTCGCGAACAGCGCCCCCACCCCAGCCCTCCCCCGCGATTCGGGGGAGGGAGACAAGCGGCGCGTGCTGATGGTTGGGACGATGGCGGTTACCTCCTCCGCTTCGCGGGGGAGGTCGATGCCGCAGGCATCGGGTGGGGGCTCGGGCATTTCGCGAATGGCGGGCCCCTCCCCCCCCCCCCCCCCCCCTGCGGGGGAGGGAGGCGAGCGGTGGGTGCGGATGGTTGCGGCAATGTCGATGACCTCCCCCGCAGTGCGGGGGAGGGAGACCGGAATCAGCGCCCCTTGCGGGCGTTGTCGTTGGCCTTGCCGACGGCGCTCTGGACCTTGCCGGCGGTCTTCTGCGCCTTGCCGGCGACTTCCTTGCCGGTGTTGCCGGTGACCTTGCCGGCCACTTCCTTCGCGGTGCCCTTGACCTGGTTCTTCATGCCTTCGCTGCGATTCTTGTCCACGACAGCCTCCTCGCGCCTGCAGGATTGCAGGTTGCGAGGGGATATGCGCCTGTCGCCGCCATGCCGAGGTGAAGAAAGCTGCTCGGCTACAGAATCGGCATGCCACCAGTGACTGCATAGCGGCCGCCGGTCATGTAGCTGGCTTCGTCGGACGCCAGCAGCACGTAGATCGGTGCGCACTCGGCCGGCTGCCCGGGGCGCTTGAGCGGCGTCTGACTGCCGAACTCGGCCACCGCGTCGGGCGGCAGCGTCGAGGGGATCAGCGGGGTCCAGATCGGGCCGGGCGCGACTGAGTTGACGCGGATGCCCTGGTCGGCCAGCAGTTGCGCCAGACCCGCGGTGAAGTTGGCGATCGCGCCCTTGGTGGTCGCGTACGGCAGCAAGGTCGGATTGGGCTTGTCGGAGTTGATCGAGCTGGTGTTGATGATCGAGGCCCCCGGCTTCATGTGCGGTACCGCCGCCTTGCACAGGTGGAACATCGCGCTGACGTTGACCTGGAAGGTGTAGTCCCACTTGTCGTCGGGGATCTCGTCGAGCGATTCGTAGGTCATCTGGTAGGCGGCGTTGTTGACCAGCACGTCGATCCGGCCGAAGGCCTCGACCGCCTTGCGCACGATCGCGCGGCAATGCGCGGGGTCTGCGATGTCACCGGGCATCAGTTCGCAGCGACGCCCGGCGGCTTCGACCAGACGCTGCGTTTCCTGCGCGTCTTCGTCCTCGCTCAGGTAGCTCACCAGCACGTCCGCGCCCTCGCGCGCGTAGGCCAGCGCGACCGCGCGGCCGATACCGCTGTCGCCGCCGGTGATGATCGCGATCTTGTCCTGCAGCCGCCCACTGCCGCGATAGCTGTCCTCGCCGTGGTCGGCGGGCGGGTCGAGTTTGCGCTCGACGCCGGGCACGGCCTGCTGCTGTGCGGGCTGGTTCATCGTCACGTCTCCAAGTCGGGGGAAGGACGCCACGCTAGGCGCGCGCACGTGGCGCGCCAGTGATTGCAACGGCACGCGCGCGCATGGGATTGCAGGGATTGCATGCCGGCAGGCGACATCACGCTTACGACTTCTCGACACGATCCTAAGATTCGCGTTGGTCTAATCCGCGCCCGTTCCTGGATGTGATGGGAACGCGAAGGGCGAGGTGGCGTGGCTGCCGGCACTGTCCGGCGGCGCGGCCTCGCGCCTGCGGTCAGGCGGACATGCGCACCTCGACGATCCACGATCACAGAGGGCTCCGCAGTACGATGACGTTCGCTGTTCACTCCCACCCCCGCCGTGTGGCGCTGGCCACACTGGCCACCGCCATCCTCGCCACGCCCGCGTTCGCGCAGACCGGCGCCCCCGACACCGATCCTGCAGCGGACGAGGTCGAGAATCTCGACGCGGTCCAGGTGCGCGGGGTGCGCGCCAGTGTCGCCGGCGCGCTCGACGCCAAGCGCGGCGCGGCGCAGATCACCGATTCGATCGTCGCAGAGGACATTGGCAAGCTGCCCGACAACAGCGTCGCGGCGGCGATGCAGCGCATCACCGGCGTGCAGGTCCAGCGCGGCGGTGCGGAAGTGGGCACGGTGCTGGTGCGCGGGCTGCCGAACGTGGTCACCACGCTCAACGGCCGCAACATCTTCACCACCACCGGGCGCGGCGTCGCGCTGGCCGACATTCCGGCCGATCAGTTGCAGCAGGTCGATGTCTACAAGACCAGCGGCGCCGAGCAGATCGAAGGCGGCATCGCCGGTGCGGTCGACATCCGGCTGCGCCGCCCGTTCGACCTCGACGAGGACAGCACGCTCGCCGGCAGCGTGTCGACGCTCTATGCCGATCAAGCGCGCAAGACCGCGACCAACGGCAGCCTCACCGGCAGCCGCCAGTGGGAGACCGGGGCCGGCCGTATGGGCGTGCTCGGCGCGGTGTCGTACCAGGAGACGCCGTACCTGGAGTCCAACACCTTCCACGGCACCTACGACCGCGTGGACGACCCGCGCGATCCGTCACGGCAGCTGCTGGTGCCGTTCAATGCCGGTAACCTGCAGGCGCAGGGTTTCCGCCGGCGCAAGGCCGCGAACGTCGCATTCCAGTGGGCCCCCAGCGACAACACCGAGCTGTGGGCCGAGGGCTTCTACGTCGGCTATCGCAACACACCCCGGGTCAACTACTGGATGCCATTCCCCGGATCGCTGGCGCCAGGCAACACCGAATCGCTGACCACCCAGCCCGGCAACGACATCCTGCAGCGCGTCGAGCTGCGCGACAGCGATGTGCTGTCGAGCACCCAGGCCCACCAGAACAGCTCCGACACCTGGCAAGCGGCGATCGGCGGCAGTTGGAAGGGCGAGCGGCTGAAGCTGTCGAGCGAGCTGGCCTACACCTACAGCGAATCGGACAACCGCTCGATGGTGCTCGACATCATGACCACGGTGCCGCGGTTGACCATCGACAGCAGCCACGGCGTGCCGTTCACCTCGGCCACGAATGCCGACGGGTCGGCCTACGACGTCACCGATCCCGATGCCTGGCGGCTGGGCCAGTACTACGACAGTTGGAGCCGGCAGGAGGGCGACGAGTGGGCGTGGCGCACCGACGCCAATTTCGCCTTCGACGGCGGCATCGTCAGTTCGCTCGACGCCGGTGTGCGCCTGGCCAGGCGCAATGCCTCCAACATCGGGGGCGATCCGGGCGCGCGCAACAACCTCAGTGGCGCGCCGATCCGGATGTCCGACATCCCGGGCCTGGCGCAGGTCACGCCCGGCAACATCCTCGACGGGGACCGCGATGTCGGCGTCGATCGCTGGCTGGGCGCCAACCGCGACTTTCTGCTCGGCCACACCGCGCTGATCCGCCAGGCCATGGGCCACGGCCCCGACCGGCCGCCTGCGAACCCGGCGGTGCAGTTCGACAACCGCGAGGACAACCACGCCGCCTACCTGCAGGCCAATTACGGATTCGCGATCGGCGCGATTCCGATCGACGGCCGGATCGGCGTACGCCATGTGCGGCTGGAGCGCCAACTCAACGGCACCTCGCTCGTCGACGGCGTCGAAACGCCGGTGCAGACCACGCGCGCGCGTCACGAATGGCTGCCGAGCATCAGCGCCAACCTGTCGCTGCGCGAGGACCTGATGCTGCGCCTGTCGCACAGTCAGTCGATCACCCTGCCCCGCTTCGCCGACCTCAACCCGCAGCTGGCGCTGTTCGAGTCCACCGATACGTTGCCTGCGCGCGGCAGCGGTGGCAATCCGGACCTGGCGCCGGTCGAGTCCAAGAACCTCGATGCGTCGCTGGAGTGGTACTTCCAGGACAACGCGCTGCTGTCGTTGGCCGCGTTCCACCGCGCTGTCGACGGCTATGTGCAGAACTACGCCGAGGACGAGACGATCGACGGCACCACGTACCAGATCACCCGCCCGCGCAACACCGGCAGCGGCACGCTGCGCGGCGTGGAGATCGGCTATACGCAGTTCTACGACTTCCTGCCCGGCGCCTGGTCGGGTCTGGGCACGCAGTTGAACGCGACATGGATCGATGCGGAGGCCGAGTCGCCCGATGGGGTCATGCAGCCCCTGGCGAACGTGTCCAAGCGGGCCTGGAATGCGGTGCTGATGTACGAGTACGACGCGTTCTCCGCCCGCCTGGCCTACAACTGGCGCGACGACTACGCGGTGAGCTTCAGCGCGTCGGGCGACCAGCCCAACGAGGTCTTCCACGGCCCGGAGGCATGGCTGGATCTTGCGCTCAACTACGCGATGGACGAGAACGTCACGGTGTTTCTGGAGGCGACCAACCTGCTGGGCGGCAAGACCCACAACTACTTCGGCAGCCCGGAGTTCCTGCGCGACCGCGCCTCGCCCGAACGCAGTTACATGCTCGGCATCCGCTTCCGGCTGTAAGGCGCCCATCGCGCCGTCCCGTGTGACAGCGGGACGGCGCGGCGCGGTGTCCGCATGTCGACCATCGACATCGCGCACCGGCGGCTCTTCTTTTCAGGCGCATCGTCGCATCGAAAGGCATCCGCCTGTCCCGATGCCCTCCGGATAGAGCGCCCGGCCGCCGAGGTACAAATCGATGGTATTTCGGAAGCGTTCCTTGTTGCGGCCCCCGCAGTGATGGTCGAAGGCGTGGGTCTGGGAGCCAGTGCCGATGGGCAGCGCTGCCGCCCAATTTGCACACTTAGAGATACTTCGACACCTCGGCCATTCCGACATCACTTGCACGGCGGAATGCGGTCGCCACATCGTCGCAATCCTTGGTGGACACCTCGAACGCCTCGAACACGGTTCGCCACGTCCTGACAGCACCCACCACCGTGTCGATCAGTTGGGCGGCCCGTGTCCGGGTCAGCCCGAAATCCCCATAGCCGGCAAATGCATTGTCCAGGGTCGCCTTTCGGCCGCTCGGGCCCACCCCAAGGTGCAAGGTACGCTCCGTTCCGACCTGCGGTTTGGGCACCACGTCGTACAGGGGGCTCAGATTCCACGCCCCGTCGTCATGCACAAATGCGTGGTTTCGCAGGTGGTCATCATCGTTGGTGACCAGAATATTGAAGACCATCCGCGAGAACAGCTCTTCGCGCTGGGCGGTCACTTGGCCCTCGGCCCCCCATTGCTCGATCACCCTGACGATCTGGGCATAGCTGGCATCCGGGGAGTCCTGTTCCGTCAGGCCCAGCATCGTGAGCGCACTGACCATATGTTTGCGGCTCATTCCATCAGCAACCGGGATGCGGTCGAAGCGCTCGATCAGCATCACCTGCCGGCCATCGGCCAGAGTCTGCAGTTCGGTCTTGGGCACAGACATTCCCGCCCGGCGTGCCAGCTCCAGCGTGGCGCGCTCGACGCTGGGCACGTTGAAGCGGTCCCGAATGGACGGGAACTTGGCGATCCACTCGATGCCTTGGTGGAGCACAGCGGCCTTCGGACGTGCGCCACCCAGCGACGGCGCACCGGCAAAATAGTTCGCAAGGTGAGCCGGTACCGGCAGACCTTCCTCAACCCGTTGCGATGCCTCAATCAGATACTGCAGGTCGATGGTTGATGGCAGGCGCGAGTGATGTGGCGGGCTGTCTACTGCTACGCGCACATCCAACGCGCCCACCCGGTTGCTGCCGGCCTCCAGCATGTAGACCGACTCGGGCAGGCTGTTGGCGGGGACTTCCAGACGGTTCTCGATCACGCGTCGCCCCCAATCGTCGGGAGTGGCATCGCGCAATGCTCCGAACATTGCCAAGCCATTCACAGGCAGCATGCGCTCGCCGGCGCGCTCCAGCGGTAACGAGACCGGATCCACAGCAATCGCATTCGGCTTACGACGGGCCACGTAGCGTGTGCCGTACTGGAACTGAGACGCTTGCAGCTCCGGCCCCAGCTCGGTCAGATCGAGCAGGCCGGCCGGCACCGCAGTCACCTCACCGGGGAGGTACGCAAACACATAGGGCATGGTCGACCTCGGCTTAGAAATCCAGGCCAGAAGGCTTGCTACGGATCGGGCGCTTGGTCTTTGTGCCCTCCAGGATGGCCTCGGACACGGGGTCTCGCAGTTGGTCGAGCTTCGACAGCAGCCCCAGACGTTCAAAGGCGGAAAGCCACGTGCCCAGAGCAATGTTGACGCCCCCCTGCTCGAGCCGGTTCATGGTGGCAGGGCTCACTCTGGCGCGTTCGGCCAGACTTTCCTGGGTCCATCCGCGTGCCAGACGGGCACTCTTGACCATCTGTCCCAGATGCTTGGCAGTCTTCTGGGCCGCATGCGTGGCGTAGTCGGTCGTGCTCCGGCGCATATCTGTCATAGATTATAGGGAATTCGCCAATCCTATCATTTATGACAGGAAGGAGCGGTACCCGGGCGCAGTACCGCGATCATTGGGGCGCTCTCGGGACTCGGACCAGGCATATGCCGCCATAGCGCCAGGCCGCCGACAGGCCCAGAATCCGGGCAAACAGGTCGACATCTCATCCCCGCAGAAGGCGACGCAACCCACTCGGCGTGGCATAGCGCCATTTACAGCCATGACGATCCAGGTCTCGAACGCGGTCGCAAGACGGCTGTTTCTCGCACGGCAAGGGCTGGCCGCGCCGCCGGGCCGGGCGCTGTCCAAGGCGGGGCTGCTGCAGCTCATCACCGATCTGGGCTTCGTGCAGGTGGACAGCATCGGCACGGTGGAGCGCGCCCACCACCAGATCCTGTTCTCGCGCAACCAGACCTACCGGCGCGGCCACCTGACCACGCTACTGGAACAGGACCGTGCGCTGTTCGAGCACTGGACGCATGACGCCTCGATCCTGCCGACCGCGTTCTATCCGTACTGGAAGCATCGCTTCCGCCGTCGCGAGCCGATCATCCGCGAGCGCTGGCGCAAGTGGCATGGGGACGGCTTCGATGCGGCGTTCGAAGACACGCTCGCGCGCATCGAGGCCAACGGTCCGGTGCTGGCGCGGGAGTTGAAGGCGGCGGGGCATGCGTCAGGCGGTTGGTGGAACTGGCACCCGTCCAAGACCGCGCTTGAGTATCTCTGGCATACCGGCAAGCTCGCGATCGCCGGCCGCGTGAACTTCCAGAAGATCTATGACCTGACCGAGCGGGTGATTCCCGCCGAGGTCTACGAACGCGAGGTCGACCCTGCCCAGTTCGTCGACTGGGCCTGCCGGGAGGCCTTGAAGCGACTGGGCTTTGCGACGCCCGGCGAGATGTCCGCGTTCTTCGACCTGGTCTCGCCACTGGAAGCCAAGGACTGGATCGCACGCAATCGCGACGCGCTGTGCGAGGTCTCGCTTGCGTCCATCGATGGCGACAGCGCGCGTCGGTCCTATGCCTTCGCCGATATCGCTGCCGATCTGCAGGACGTGCCCGCGCCCTCCGCCCGCGTCCGGGTCTTGAGCCCGTTCGATCCGTTGCTGCGCGACCGCAAGCGCACCGAACGGCTGTTCGGCTTCCACTATCGCATCGAGGTCTTCGTGCCCGAGCCGAAGCGCCAGTACGGCTATTACGTCTTCCCGCTTCTGGAGGGCGACCGTCTGATCGGCCGGATCGACATGAAGGCCGACCGCAAGGGCAGCACACTGGATGTACGTCGGCTGTGGCTCGAGCCCGGCGTCCGTGCTTCGGCCGGACGTCTGGAGAAGCTCGACGCGGAACTGGCGCGACTGGCGAAGTTCACCGGCGTGGCGCGGGTGCACTACCTCAAGGGCTGGCACAAGGCGCACTGAGGCTTTTGCGTGGGTGCGCCTGCGTGGTCGGGACGTCGCCACGCGCACTGCACGCCTGCGCGGCTAGCGTGGCGCTTTGTGCACGGGATGCCCCGCATGCGCCTGCTGGCTGGTTGCGAGATCGTGGTCGAAGCCGAAGACGACTGCGCGGTGGTCGCGATGCTGCGCCCGCGCAGCGGCGACGCGCAGTGGTTGGTCAGCGAAAGCTACACCTTCGAGCCGGATGTCCGTCCGACCGAACACGTCGATCCGTTCGGCAATCTGTGCCAGCGGCTGATCGTCCCCAGGGGCCGGATGCGGCTGCGGACCGAGCTCGAAGTCGAGACCGAGCGCACGCTGCCCGTCGCGCCCTGGGCACTGCCCACGCCCGCCTCCCTGCTGGCCGACGCGACCCTGCAGTACCTGCTGCCCAGCCGCTACTGCCCCTCCGATCGCGCGTTCGAACAGGCCCAGGCCATCGTCGATGCCGCATCGCCCGGCACCGGCCATGTCGGTGCGGTGGTGGCGTGGATCCGCCGCCACATCGCCTATCGCTACGGGGTCAGTGACGCCTGCACCGATGCGCTCGACACGATGGCGCAGGGCGCGGGGGTCTGCCGCGACTTCGCCCATGTCGGAATCATGCTCTGCCGCAGCCTGCGGATTCCGGCACGCATGGTCGTGGGCTATCTGCACGGGCTTGAGCCGATGGACCTGCACGCCTGGTTCGAAGCCTACCTGGATGGACACTGGTACACCTTCGACGCCACCCAGGACGCGCCGCGTGGCGGTCGCATCGTCGTGGCGTATGGCCGCGACGCGGCCGATGTCGCGTTTCTGACCAACTACGGCTGGCTGCGGACGGTCGAGATGCAGGTCTGGGTCGGCGAGAAGACCTGAGCGCAGTGGCGATGCGACACTGCCCGCGTCCACCATTGCGGAACACCGCCATGTTGCGCGCTCCTCTTCCCGCTCGCGCTGCCGCCTGCCTGCTGTCGGCTGTGCTGGCTGCCTGCACGTCCGCCGGCTCCATCGCGACTGCCGGGCCGGCGGTGGCGCCGGTCGCCAGCGCCGCACCGGTCACGCCGGATGTCGGCTGGCCGCGGACCTTTGCCGCGGTGCAGGCGGCCTGGCTGTTCGAAGACCAAAAGACCTTTGCCGATGCGGTGCCGCGGCGCGATCCGGCGCAGATCGAGGCGGCGTTCGCCGGCAGCCACGCTCGCCCAGGCTTCGACCTGCGCGCGTTCGTGGAGGCCCACTTCGTGCTGCCCGCGCCGCCGCCCGGCACCCCGGTCGAGCCGCAGTCGACGCTGCGCGCGCATATCGATGCGTTGTGGCCGCTGCTCACCCGCCCACGTCCCGCGCCCCTGCCGCACGACAGTCTGTTGCCGCTGCCGCACACCTACGTGGTGCCGGGCGGGCGCTTCCGCGAGATCTACTACTGGGACTCGTACTTCACGATGCGCGGCCTGGTCGAGAGCGGCGAGCGCACGGCGTCGCGGCACATGCTCGACAACTTCGCGCAGTTGATCGACACCTGGGGCCACGTGCCCAACGGCAACCGCAGCTACTACCTCAGCCGTTCGCAGCCACCGTTTTTCTCGCACATGGTCGCGCTCGAGTCGCGCGACGATCCTGCGCTACCTGCCGCAGTTGCGCCGCGAGCATGCGTACTGGATGGACGGGGCCGAGCGGCTCGCACCCGGCGAGGCGACACGTCGTGTCGTGCGCCTGGCCGATGGCCACCTGCTCAACCGCTACTGGGACGACCGCGAGGTGCCGCGGCCCGAATCGTTCGAGCAGGACCGCCAGACCGCCGCCGCGGCGACGTCACGGCCAGCGGCCGAGGTCTGGCGCGACCTGCGTGCCGGCGCCGAAAGCGGCTGGGATTACTCCAGTCGCTGGCTCGACGATCCGATGCGGCTGGACACGATTCGCACCACGTCGATCGTGCCGGTGGATCTCAACAGCCTGCTGCATCACCTGGAATCGACGATCGCCACCGTCTGCGAACGGGCTGGCGACGCGGACTGCGCGCACCGCTATGCGGCCATGGCCGACGCGCGCGCCGAGGCGATTGCGCATCACCTGTGGCATGCCGACGGCTATTACACAGACTACGATCTGCGCACCCGGCAGCCGCGCGCACAACTGACCGCCGCCGCGCTGTTTCCGCTGCATGCCGGCATCGCTTCGCCCGCTCGCGCACGCCGCACCGCCGACGCGGTGCGCCGGCAGTTGCTGCGTCCGGGCGGCCTGGTCACCACTGCGGTCGACAGCGGCCAGCAATGGGATGCGCCCAATGTCTGGGCGCCACTGCAGTGGATCGCGGTCGACGGGCTGCGCCGCTATGGCGAACATGCGCTCGCACACGATATCGCGCGCGGCTTCGTCGGCAATGTGCAGACGGTATTCGACCGCGAGCGCAAGCTGGTGGAGAAGTACGACGCCGATGGCGCGCTGCAGGGCGGAGGCGGCGGCGAGTACCCGCTGCAGGACGGCTTCGGCTGGTCGAACGGGGTGACGCTGGCGCTGTTGGCCTTGTATCCCGAGCTCGAACGCAGCCCGGCCGAAGTCGATTGATGCCTCGTGCCTGCGTCAGCGCTCGGCCGCCGCGAACGGGCAACCGGGATGCAGGGCAACGCCGTTCTTGCGCGCACGGAAATTCTGCGAGGCGGCGTAGGCCGACCGCCGCAGGCGCATCAGCTCGCCGAGCGGGCGATGCGCCTCCAGCCCGTGCCATGGACTGAACCCCATCCCGGCGTCGACCGCCGCGCTGCGCTCGGGCGTCCAGGCCGGCTGCGGCGGCGCGATCACGCGGGCCACGGTCCGGAACGGGCTGCGCGCCTCGTCCCAGCGCGCGGTGGCATCGTCGACCGGCATCTCCTCGAGCGAAGTGCACAACTGCGCGCGCAGTTCCCATTCACCACCCTGCGCGGCGAAGAACGCGACCACGGCTTCGCGCAGGGCATCGTCGTCGGACAGGTCGAGCCGTGTGTCGGTGAGCGCGCGCAGCGAGGTCGAGACCGGCGCCAGTTGCAGCTTGGCGATGTGGTCGCCGTGGCGCAGCGGTAACTGGGTGAAGAAGGTCTCGCCGAGGATGTGATACGGCGGTTCGCCGCCCATCGCCTTGAGCGTGGCGCTCTGCCCGCCCATCGCCTCCAGGCCGCGCTCGGTCCCCCGCAGAATCGCCGAGATCAGTCTCTTGGTGCGGTCCATGCGGTCGGTGGTCTTGGCCAGCAGCTTGAGGCTGCGCAGGAAGGCGCGCCCATTGGGCGCGTTGAACTGCGGGCCGTTGACCAGGATGACATCCTGCGCGCCCGGGCCGTCGCTGCCGTCGAGACGGGCGCCGGGCACGTCGCAGATCCGCAGCGCAACGCCGCGCGGCGTCGACACACGATCGGCAAGCAGGTCGCCGGGCGTGGTCGACAACCGCATCACCGCGGTGTGGCGGCCGGGCCGCGCGAACAGGCCCTGTGCCAGTTCCGGCGCCAGCCCCGCCGGCACCTCCACCACGGCCGACAACAAGCCATGGCTCTTGGCATGCACCGCACGCAGGCCCTGGCCCTCGTCTTCCCAGGTCTTGTGCGAGATCGACAACAGCACCTCGTCGAGCTCGGCCGCCAGCGCCGCCTCGTCGGGACCTGGCTGCGCGAGCGCAGGATCGTAGCGCTGGAAAGCCGCTGGACGGGGAATGGACATCGGGGCTCCTGGCGTGTCGAGTCGATCGTGGCGTGGCGTGGCCACCGCTAGCGCGCGAGGAACTCCAGCAGCGCGCGGTTGAAGGCGTCGGCATGACTGACGTTGAGACCGTGCGGCGCGTCGGGCACCACCACCAGCGCACTGCCCGGAATCGCGGCATGGGTACGCTGGCCCGAGCCCTCGAACGGCACGGTCGCATCGCCGTCGCCATGCAGTACCAGCACCGGCACGGTGATCGCCTTCAGGTCGCTGCGGAAGTCGGTCGTCGCGAAAGCCTCCATGCAGCCCAACGCCGCGGTCTGGTCGGACTGGCGCGCGAGCGCGAGGGCCTCCTGGCGCTGGGACTCGTCGACCTTGAGCGTGCCGTCGACACTGAAGAACTGGGTCGTGAAGTCGTCGAAGAATGCGTCGCGATCACGTTCGAGGCCGGCCCGCATCTCGTCGGCCTTGGCCTTGTCCAGTGGCCCCTCGGGGTTGTCGTCGGTCTTGAGCAGATACGGCGGTACCGCGGCGGCGAACACGGCGCTGTGGATGCGCGCCTGGCCATGGCGGGCGAGGTAGCGGGCCACTTCGCCGCCGCCCATCGAGAAGCCGACGAGCGTGACTTCGCGCAGGTCGAGGTCCTCGAGCACACCGGCCAGATCGTCGGCGAGCGTGTCGTAGGTGTAGCCGTCCTCGGGCTTGTCCGAGCGCCCGAACCCGCGGCGGTCGTAGGCGATCACGCGATAGCCCGCCGTCTGCAACGGGCCGACCTGTGCACGCCACGAGGCGGCCGACAACGGCCAACCATGGATCAACACGATCGGCCGGCCGGCACCGCCCGAGTCCTCGACATGGAGACGCACACGGGATGAAGACGACGCACTGGTCATGGCGGCACTCGAAGTCCGAAAGAGAGGACGCCATGCTGCGTACGCTCACCCGATGCGGATGTGAAGTCGCGGAACACCCGTTGCGGTCCCTGCGCCTGCGTGCAGTTCGCGTCATCGCCAATGCCCAGGAGTCACGGCGCTTTGATCGGCGCGCGCCTAGCCTGCGGATGTCTTCCCCCTCGGAGTCCGTCCCATGAGTACGATGTCTCCGGTGACCGGCGAGGTCTCGGACAGCAAGGTCGCCGCGATCTTCGACAGCGAGCGCACCGCCCGGCGCGTCGCCCAGCAACTGCAGGCCGAACACGGTTTCAAGGCCTCGCAGGTGAAGGTGATCACGCGCCACGACCGCCAAGCCGGCCGCAAGCTCGAACCCGAGAGCCGCGGCATCCTGCGCACGCTGATCATTGCCCATTACAAGCTGGGCCTGGCTGGCCTGGCGATCGGCGCGGCCCTGTTCGGCGTGCTGTATGCGGCCAGCGTGCCGGCGGTGGTCAACTCGCCATGGTTCGCCGGCGCCTTGATCATCGGATACGGCGGCGTGTTCGGGCTGATGGTCGGTGGCCTGGTGACATTGCGCCCCGACCACGACCCCTATCTGTTCAAGGTGCGTGAGGCACTGGCCGAAGGTCGCGCCGCGGTTGTCGTGCACGCATTCGATGCCGCCCAGCGCGACCGTGCCAGCGAAGCGCTGTCGAGCGCCAGCGGCGAGACCATCCGCACACTGTGACGCGTGACCGCACGGGCGACCGCCATCAGCCCTCGACCCGCACGTCCTGCGTGCCGGCGAGGTCGCTCGCGAGCTGGCGTGCGATGTGCGGGTGCTCGCTGTAGAACGCGGCGTTACCGGCGAGCTCGCGCCAGATCTCGGCATCGGTGATCAGCCTCGCCACGTGCTGTGTGACCTCCGCGACCTGGTGCGGCGCGGGCGCGGTCCGCGCCATCGCCAGTTCGAGCAGATACAGCAGGGTGCGCGACTGGGCCATGCAGATCTGGGCTTCGTGCAATGCGAGTCGGCCCAGCATCTGCATCCGTTTGTGATCGAGCGTGGCCACGCGGGCGTCGGCGAGCACCGCATCGGGCGTCCCCGCCACGAGATCGAGAAGCCGTCGCAGCGGCCCCTGGGTGGAGGCGCAGTGCGCGATGTCGTCGATGCGCGTGCCGCGTCGCGCAGGATGGCGGACTTCGTCCATGGTCGCTCTCCTTGGAAAATGGCGCCGGCGGACCGGCGCGCTGCACGCGTGACGCCATCAGGCGCGTCGACATGCGGGCTGCCACCCGCAAGCTACGTTTAACGTAGTATCGGAGTCAAGCGACGTTTCGGAAGCTTCCCGACGCCGAAGTCCGGGATGCGATGCAAGCGTGGCTGCCAAGGAACCCCTGCCTGTCTTCAGCCGTCGGCTGCGCGAAGCGCGCACCGCGGTGGGCATCTCGCAGCGCACGCTGGGGATCGAGGCCGGCCTCGACGATTTCGTCGCCAGTACCCGGGTCAATCGCTACGAGACCGGCGTCCATCAGCCCGATCTGCAGACCTTGCGCCGCATGGCGGAGGTGCTCGACCTGCCGGTGGCGTATTTCTATGCCGACGACGACGCCCTGGCCGGCCTGATCGCCGATCACCACCGCCGCGATCGCGCGTCGGCGCGCTGATCCACTGAAGCCACGCGCCGGTCACAGCGTCCCTGACGCCCGCGCCGTGCGGTCTGCCCACTGCAGGCTGCAGCCCTTGCACACGCTCCACTGCCTGGTTCACGCATCGCCGATGCCTGCGTTCGCACAATCGCCTGCATCCCTTTTCTTCCTGCGCGCGCGCGCGGATGCCTGTTCGAGGACGCGATCGATGAACGACGGTTTCACGCTGGAGTACGACATGCGCCTGCGCCTGTGGGTGTTGCGGCAGGACAGTTCAGGGCGCTTGATCGCCTCGTTCCTCAGTCGTCAGAGCGCCACCGAAGGCTCGACGTTGCGCGACCTCATCGGTCCGAACGCGCGTGTGCGGATCCGCAATGCGGACGGCAGCTATCAGGACGGCCTGGCCGACACACTCGAGGCCGCGCTGTCGACGTCGCCGACCACGCGCGCAACGCCGCCGACGCAGCTCGCGAACTGACTGGCAAGGCAGTGCGCTGACGCCGACAACGCACATGGGCGCCCAAGGGCGCCCATGTCTCGAACCTGCCGATGCGGACCGGGCGGCGCCCGGTCCGCAGATCGACATCAGAACGCGTATTCGGCGGTCAGGCCGAGCAGCGCGGTCGAACGCTTGGGGCCTTCGAACTTCACGCCGGTGACCGGGTCGCGCAGGTCGCCCGACTTGGCGCGGAAGTAGTCGTAATGCAGACCGATGCTGAAGTTCTCGGTGGCATTCCAGCCCGTGCCGACACCGGCGTACCAGCTGTTGCGACCATCGCGGCCGCCGCTTTCGAGGCCCAGATCCTGGCCAACGTCGTTGTAGTAGCGCGCATTGTTGTCGGAAGCGCGGAAGAAGCCACCACGCGCACCCACGTACCACTCCGGGGTGATGTTCAGGCGGGCATTACCACCGGCGATCCAGCCGCGCAGCGCATTGGTGTCCTCGCGCTGGTTGACGCCGTCGTCGCGGAACGCGTTCTTGACCACCAGGTTGCCCAGGTCGGTGTAACCGCCTTCCAAGCCCAGACCGAAGTTCTGCGCCAGCTTCCAGCGGTAGCCGCCGACCAGGCCGTAGCCGGTCTTGCGACCGTCGCGGCTTTCGAACACGTTGAAATCGCCGGTGCCGAACCGACCGGCGGTGCCGCCATCCGTACGACCGACGTTACCGGCGATGAAGGCGTTGCCCTCGCCGATCTGCAGGTCGGGACGATAGGTATCGCCACCCATGCTCTGGGCGAATGCGGAAGGGGCACACAGGGCGGCGGCGATCGCTGCGGGAATCAGGAGAGTTTTCATCGGGGGCATTTCCTTTTCTTCTTGGATACGCGGCTCGCGTATCGATGGACATGCGGGGTCGGGGGTGTCCCGCGGTGCGCAGTAGAGACCCCGTCGCCTGAAGCGCGCGCAAACGTTCACACCCGTTCGACGCAATCGCGGCATTCGCATTCAAGTCTGGTTTACGCGAATGAGGAACTTGCGAGCGCAGGCACGAACGGTTCCCGATTGCAAGACGCGGGCAACGCCGTGTCGACACGCCGCGTCGGCTACGATGCCTGCCCCGTCCTTCGGTGCGTTTCGTGGCCCACGTCTCCGGCCCCCTGCTGACCCGCGACACCGCCGACGCGCTCAATGCGGCACGCGATGCGGGCAGCCGTACGTGGACCGGATCGCTGGACCTGGGCCGCAGCACGGCCACCGCGAAGTTGTACGCAACGCACTGGACCTGGCACGACGCGGACTATCCCTGGCCCGGCGCGCTGCGCGAGCGCACGGTGTACCGCCACGATGGCGATGCCTGGGTCGCGATCTCGCGCTACGGCGGCGCTTTGATCAAGCTCGTGCCCACGTCGTGGGGGCCGCCCACGTTCGAGATCGACGGCATCAAGATGCTGCCCACCGCGCAGACATCACCGCTGGACGATGCCCGCCGCAAGGTCGCACTCATCGCGCCGCAGGGCGCGCGCGTGCTCGACACCTGCGGCGGCCTGGGCTACTTCGCCGCGTGTTGCCTGGACGCGGGCGCGGCGCATGTGCGCTCGTTCGAGAAGAATGCCGACGTGCTGTGGCTGCGCAGCTGCAATCCGTGGTCGCCCGACCCCGATGCAGCCCCGTGGCAGGGGCGCCTGTCGTTGGTCCATGCCGATGTCGTGGAGGCCGTTGCCGACCTCGCCGATGCATCCGTGGATGCGGTCCTGCATGACCCGCCCCGTTTCGGGATCGCCGGTGAGCTGTACGCGCGGACGTTCTACGATCAACTGGCCCGCGTGCTGCGGCGCGGTGGCCGGCTGTTCCACTACACCGGCAGCCCGAATCGCCTCACCAGCGGCCGCGATGTGCCACGCGAGGTCGCGCGGCGGCTCGAAGCCGCGGGCTTTCGCGCGGCCCCCGCGCTCGACGGCGTACTCGCGACGCGCCGTTGAGCGGGCGCCGTCCGACGCTCGGATGCCGGCACGCGATGCTGGCCGCGCGCGCTGCGCGAGCTGCGCGCCGCGTCGCTAGTCGCGCCACCAGGCGGTCGTGGCCTGCGGCGCGGTCAGGTCCACGCGCTCGCCCATGCGCGGGGTCGCCAGCGTGACGCCGCGCTCGGCGGCAATCGCCACCACGCGCTCGAACGGCTCGTCCCAGTCGTGCATCGCCAGGTCGAATGTGCCGTTGTGCACCGGCATCAGCACGCGCGCGCCCAGGTCGACATGCGCCTGCACGGTCTGCTCGGGCTGCATGTGCACGAAGGCCCAGCGAAGGTCGTAGGCACCGGTCTCGACCATCGCCACGTCGAACGGTCCGAAGCGCTGGCCGATCTGCGAAAACCCATCGAAGTAGCCGGTGTCGCCGCTGAAGAACACCCGCAGGCCCGGATCGCCGTCCGCCGCGCGGTCCTCGATCACCCACGAAGCCCACAGCGTGCGGTCGCTGTCGAACGGCCCTCGCCCGGAGAAATGCTGGGCCGGCGTGGCGGTGAAGCGCAGTTCGCCGATCGTGGTGCCCTGCCACCAGTCGAACTGCTGCACCTTGGCCGCCGGCACGCCCCAGTCGATCAGGCGGTCGCCCACGCCCAGCGGCGTCAGGAACACCGCCGCGCGATCGGCCAGCGCGCGCACGGTGTCTCGGTCGAGGTGATCGTAATGGTCGTGCGACAGCAGCACGCCGCGCAGCGGCGGCAGCGCATCGAGCGCGATCGGCGGGGGGTGGAAGCGTTTGGGTCCCATCCATTGCACCGGCGAGGCGCGCTCGGAAAAGACCGGGTCGGTCAGCCAGAAGCCATCGCGAAGCTTGAGCAGCACGGTCGAGTGGCCCAGCCGCCAGGCACTGCGGTTCGGCGCGGCCTCCAGGTCGGCCGCCGTCAGCGGCGACACCGCCAAGGCGTGGGCCGGCACCGTGGTGGCCGGCTTTTCGAACAGCATCTCCCACATCAGTCGCGCGGTCTTGGCCACCCCGATCGGCGGTCGCGGCGCCGGATTGCGGAACCGGCCAGCCTCGGCCTGCGGCGATGCCGAATAGTCGGCGATGGGGCGATTGGTCTGGAAGTACGACAGCAGGCAGGCGCTCACGATGCAGACTCCAAGAACGGAGAGGAGGAGGACGGCGGTGCGCCGTCGGCGATGCGGCTTTACGGGCGAGGACGAGGGAACGGCAGGCATCGACGGGACCCATAGGAACTACACCGTGCAGTGTAGATATATCGGCCTGAATGTAAACCCGGCGGTGTAGAATTGTCCGATGGACTGCGACCCACCCCTCGCCCGGCTCACCGATCGCAAGCACGCGGCGATCCTGGAAGCGGCGGTGGCCGAGTTCCGCGCTGCCGGCTATGAGGCGACCAGCATGGATCGCATCGCCAGCCGCGCCGGGGTATCCAAGCGCACCGTCTACAACCATTTCCCCGGCAAGGACGCACTGTTCCTGCGCATTCTCCAGGCGATGCTCGAACGCGGTGTCTGCGGGCCGGATCTCGCCTACCGCGCCGATCGGCCGCTGCGCCCCCAACTGCTCGAGCTGGTGCACCAGAAGCTGCGGCTGCTCCACGACCCGGAGTTCGTGGACCTGGCACGCGTGGCCATCGCCGCGGGCATCCACTCGCCTGCGCTGGCGCGCGACCTGCTTTCCCGCCTGGGCGATCGCGAGGAAGGGGTGTCGGTCTGGATCCGAGCCGCGTCCGCCGACGGCCGGCTGCGGACGGACGACCCGGCCTTCGCGTCGATGCAGTTGCAAGGCCTGGTCAAGAGCTTCGCCCTGTGGCCGCAG
This sequence comes from Luteimonas sp. TWI596, assembly GCF_039674105.1. NCBI lineage: Bacteria > Pseudomonadati > Pseudomonadota > Gammaproteobacteria > Lysobacterales > Lysobacteraceae > Luteimonas > Luteimonas sp. TWI596. The sequence continues at coordinate 13,972 of NZ_JBDJMU010000023.1, read as the reverse complement.
CTGTCGATGGGCCAGCCGCCGCTATCGGCCGCGCAACAGACGCGCGTGGCCGAAACGGCGGTCGACATGTTCCTGGCCTACTACGGCTGAGCGACCGCGCCGCGGCCACCCGCGCGCCGGATCAGGCCGTGGATGTAGGCCATCTTCTCAAGCACCGGCGGCGCGATCGAGAACGGATACAGGTCGGGCTGACCCATCGCCCGGTTGAGGCTGTTGACCGCGTAGGTCAGCGGCAACCACGCATCGATCAGCCGTCGCAGATCGGCCACGTGATGGGGATCGAACGTGATCTCGGTCTCCATCGTCGTGCTCTCGGCGATGTCGGGCGCGATGCGAATACCGAACGCGGCGGCCATTTCCAGCGTGTCGACGATATGCAGATAGTGCGCCCAGGTCTCGGCCCAGTCCTCCCACGGGTGCATCGTCGCGTAGCGGCTGACGTGACTGCGCTGCCACTGCGCGGGCGCGCCGGTCGCGTAGTAGCGCTGCAGCGCCTGGCCGTAATCCTGTCGGTCGTCGCCGAACAGCGCGCGGCAACGGGCGCGCTCGTCCGGTCCGGCGTCGCGCACCAGCCGGTCCCAGTAGTAGTGGCCGATCTCATGGCGGAAATGGCCCAGCAACGTGCGGTAGAGCTCGCCCATCGACACCCGCGCCGCCTCCCGGCGGGCATCGTCGGCTTCCGACAGTGCGATGGTGATGAGGCCATTGTCGTGCCCGGTCATCACCCGGGGCCCGTGCGGCGGGTCGGCCAGGAAATCGAACGACAACGGTTCGGGATCGCCGCTGCCGACGGTCGGTGTGGGCAGGCGCAACCGCAGCAGGCTGTAGAACAGCCGGCGCTTGGCGACCTCGATCCGCCGCCAGGCCTGCAGCCGGTCGTTGTCGGACAGATCCGGGATGGTGCGGTTGTGGCGACAGGCGCGGCAATAGCGCTGGGGAGCGTCGGCAGGCAGCAGCCAGTTGCAGGCCGAATGCGTGGCGTTGCTGCAGAACCGGTAGCGCGGACCGGCGGGCGCGCTCTGCAGCCGCCACGCCGCGCCGTCGGGGATCAGTGCGCCCAGCGTCACCTGCTCGGGCACGAAGCCCAGCCGCGCGCCGCAGCGCAGGCACTCGGTGTTCTCGAAGTACAGCACCTGCTCGCAACGGTCGCACTTGAACAACTGCATGGACGAAATTCCGGTGCGCTCACGCCGCCGCGTCGAGTTCGGTCCAGACCTGGATCGACACCGTGCGCAGCGGCCGGTAGCTGGTGAGAAAGGCGACGTCGGCCGCATCGCGTCCGTGCGCGATCACCACCCGGCCCCCGCGTGGGGTCGCCTGGGTGGCATCGAAGGTGTGCCAAGCATCGCCCAGGTACGCTTCGAACCAAGCGTGCATGTCCATCGGCTTGAGGTCGTGCAGCCAGCCCACGACCATCCGCGCCGGAATGTCGAGTGCGCGGCACAGCGTCATGCCCACATGCGCGAAATCCCGACAGACGCCGGCGCCTTGCGCCAGGGTGTCCTGGGCATCGGTGCCGGCGTCGCTGACGCCATAACGATAGGCGAGATGGGCGTGGATCCAGCGACGGATCGCCTCGACCTGGGCATGGCCCGGCGCGGCGTCGCCGACGATTTCCAGCGCGCGTGCGTACATCGCCGCGCGGTCGGACGGGCAGTAGCGGCTGGGCAGCAGGAACTGCAGCGTCGATGCCGGCAGGTCGGCCGGCGCGACCGCCGCTGCCGCCGGCATCGCTCCGGGATCGGGCGCGGCGATGGCGCGCGTCTGCAATCGGATGCGGGTCAGTCCCGGCGGCAGGGTGAAACGCTGACAGCGGTTGCCGAAGCCGTCGAGATACTCGTCGAAACCCAGGGCCGGGTCGAAGCCCGCACGGTCGTTGACGTGCCAGCGCGCGCGGCCGGTCCTGGGCCGCAGCATCGCGATGACAGGCGCGGCGACATCGGTCTCGATCGCGAGTTCGCAGCCTGCGCGGACGTGCATGCGGGGGAACTCATTTCGACGGTGCGCCAGCCTAGAGGCGGGCATGTGCAGCGCTCGTGCAGGCGTGCGGCCCGCTAACGGCACGTTGTCGTGGGTTGGATAGGATGCGCGCTCCACACCCGGACTCGCCCGCATGCATCGACGTTCGTTCCTGCACGGCGGCCTGGTGGCCCTCTGCGCGGCCGCCCTGCCGACCTCGGTTTTGGCCGCCCTGCGCATGGGCGCGCCGGCCCCGTTCGACTTCGCCGCGCTCAAGGGGCGCGCCCGCGCACTGGCGGGCCAGGCGTACACCGCGCGGCCGGCCGCACTGCCCCAGCCGGTGTCAGCCCTCGACTGGGACGCCTACCAGGCGCTGCAGTTCCGCCAGGACCATGCGCTGTGGCATGAGGACGACACCCGCTACCTTGCACAGTTCTTCCACCTGGGCCTGTTCTTCAAGCGCCCGGTCCGCATGCACGCGCTGGCCGAGGGCCAGGCGCGCGAGATCGCCTACGACCCGGCGATGTTCGACTACGGCGCCTCGGGGCTGGACGGCGCCGCACTGCCGACCGATCTGGGCTTCGCCGGCTTCCGACTCAACCGGCGCAGCGATCCCAAGCGCGACTTCGCCGCGTTCCTGGGCGCGAGCTACTTCCGCGCCGTCGGTGGCAGCGGCCAGTACGGGCTGTCGGCACGCGGCCTGGCGGTGGACACCGGCCTGGCGAGGCCGGAAGAGTTTCCCGACTTCACCGACTTCTGGCTCGAGCGTCCGGCGCCGGGCAGCGACACGGTGGTCGTCTACGCCCTGCTCGACTCGCCGTCGGTCGCCGGGGCCTACCGGTTCGCGATCACCCCGGGCGAACCGCTGGTGATGGAGGTCGACTGCGCGCTGTACCCGCGCACTGCGATCGAGCGCCTGGGCATCGCGCCGGCGACCAGCATGTACCAGGCCGGCGAGAACGACCGCCGCATGGCCTGGGACTGGCGCCCCGAGATCCACGACAGCGACGGCCTGGCGCTGCACACCGGCAGCGGCGAGTGGCTGTGGCGGCCGCTGGAGAATCCGCGCGCGCTGCGGTTCAACGCCTTCGCCGACGACAACCCGCGCGGCTTCGGCCTGCTGCAGCGCGATCGCAACTTCGACCATTACCAGGACGACGGCGTCTTCTACGAGCGCCGGCCCTCGCTGTGGGTGGAACCGCGCGACGGCTGGGGACGCGGCGAGGTGCAACTGGTCGAGATCCCGACCGTCGATGAGACGTTCGACAACGTGGTGGCGTTCTGGCATCCGGCGCAGCCGATCGAGCCCGGTCGCGAGCTGCTGTTCGGCTACCGGCTGTTCTGGGGCGAGGCAATGCCGGCGCGTCCGCCGCTGGCCACCTGCATCGCCACGCGCACGGGCCTGGGCGGCCGCATCGGGTTTGCGCGCAAGGCCTGGTCGCAGCGCTTCGCGGTCGACTTCGCCGGCGGCACGCTCGCCGCGCTGGCCGGGCGCAATGCCACGGTCGAGCCTGTGCTGCAGACCACTGCCGGCCAGTTGGAGACCGTCTCGGCCCGCCCGCTGCACGCCGTCGAAGGCTACCGGGTGATGTTCGACATCGTCCCGCCAGGGCCTGGCACCGAGCAGCTCGAACTGCGCCTATTCCTGCGCGATCCGGCCACCGGCCAGGCCCTCAGCGAGACCTGGCTCTACCAGTGGAATCCGCCCCCGCCCGAGGCACGGCAGGTCTACTAGATCGTGGCGTTTGCGTCGCCGTGGCAGCGACTGCACGGCGTGCGCATGGCGGCGGGCGGAGCGGATCCGCCCGCCGCAGCCTTCACAGGCAGGGATAGATCCTCAAGCCGTGCGGCCCGCCGGCATCGCCCCAGGTCTGGAGCGTGCCATCGCACTCGATCCGGCCACCGCCGATCGCATTGCCGGCCGCGTCGTAACGCGTCCATTCCGCCCACTCCTGGCCGAGGATCGGCCAGCGCGCGGCGGCGCTGCCCACCACCACGACCCCCAGCACCAGCGACACCATTGCCGCGATCACGCGTCCACGTCTGCTCATCGTGCTTGCCTCCAGCCCGTCGGAAGGATCCCCCGGCGCCAGCCTAGTGGCCCGCGGGGCCGGCAAATGGGGTGCCGGTCACAGCCCGCGATGGGGCCGCGTTCAGCCCCCGGCGTGCTGTGGCAGCGCTAAGCGCCGCAGTCGTGGCGACCGGCTGAGCGGCGTCGGCAGCAGATAGTCGCCCTGCATCAGCGGCAGGGCGAGGCGAGTGAAGCGCACCTCCAGATCGACGCCGGCGCGGCGCCAGGCGTCCCAGACCAGCCGGGTACAGTAGGTGCCGGCCGCATCGGCGATCCGGAAGCGGGTGCCGCGCATGCCCAGGGCCTCAGCGACCGCGGCGGCGCGCAGGGCCTCGGACGCATCGACGCGATAGACGGCATAGCCGCGGCTGCGCACCGGGTCGAGGAAGAAGCTCAGGGCATCGACGACCACGCCGTCGGCGCGTCCAGGCACTTCGGAGGGCGTCGCATGCACCACCTGCCAGGCGCCGGGACGCCCGACCAGCATGCCGACGTGGCTGAACTGCCCGCCGTCGATCGCCAGCACCATCGCGCTGACCGACTCGGTCCCGCGCCGGAACACCAGATCGCCTGGCTGCGCATCGGCCGGCAACGCGGGGCCACCGGCCAGACAGGCGCTGGCCGCGCACAGTGCCAGCAGTGCGCACCACCAGCGTCGCATCGTCACGTCCTCAGCGCAGGCGGATCTTCCACTTGCCGTCGTCGCGGACCAAGCGGTGCGTCTCGGTCAGGTCCTTGCCGTTGTCGAAGACCACCCGGACCTGCACGCGCGCGGTTTCGCCGTCCTCGTCGATGCTCGACTCGATCACCTCGACCTTGTCGAGGCCGTCGTTGGCATCGATCCTGGACTGCATCTCGCCGACGATCATCTGCACCTTGCCCTTGGCCTGCACCATGCCGTTGGCGGGCACATCGGCGAACGAGACCTGCGCGGTGGCTCTCTCGACATCGCCCTTGGCCGCCGCTTCATAGAACGCCTGGACCGCCGCTTCGGGCTTGGCGGACGAACACGCTGCCAGGGCCAGCGTGGCCAGTGCCAGGAAACAGATGGCGGACAGACGGAATCGATGCATGACGCGCTCCTCGCGTTCAGGGGACCGGCAGTTTACCGCCCGCGCCAGGCCGGGACCGTCGGCATGCGGTGCAGGAACGGCGCGGCCGCGCGCCGACTGCAGCAGGCAGTCGTCGCCTGCGGCGTTCGCACTGCGGCTACGTGCGTGCACGCGGTGCGGCGAGCAGGCCCCGGCGCCGGTACCAAAGCTCCAGCGGCAGGGTCGCCAGCGGCGGCACTGCGGCCGCGATCGCGAGCAGCCAGGCCCACCAGGGCCAGCGCAGGCGCAACGCCGCGACGAGCGCGACGGCGAGATAGGCGAGGAACGCCATGCCATGCAGCCGCCCGAACCACCACACCCCCAGGGCCGTGGTGCCGGTGCCGTACTTGAGGGCCATGCCAACCAGCAGGCCGGCCCAGGTGAACGCTTCGATCAAGGCCACCGCCGCGAAGACGCGACCGATGGGCGACAAGGGGGGCGATATCGTCATCCGGGGCACGGTCGCAGGCCGGCAGCTCGGACGCAAGGCCATCGCTCGACCAACGCCCGAATGCGATCCACACACCGGGGTCACGCCCGGATCACCGCCGCGCTTCCACGCTGTCGCATCGACCGCCGCGCACGCCCCGCGCGACGGCGTGCCCACCCGATGGAGACGCCCGATGGATTCGATCAACCGCAACCAGCCCGAGGACAACCGCCAGGATCTGGCGGCCACGGCGGCGACCGCCCGCATCCGCGACATGTCCAAGGAGGCCGGTGCCTGCTTCTTCTGCACCACGCCCCTGTCCAGCAGCGACACCGGCGGCACCCGGCCGATGTCGATCGAGCAGGCCGACGACGATGGCGTGCTGTGGTTCCTCAGCGCTGCCGACAGCCACAAGAACGCCGAGATCCAGGCCGACCCGAAGGTGCGGCTGTATCTGCAGGCATCCAAGCATTCCGGCTTTCTGGTGCTCGATGGCCATGCCACGGTGAGCCGGGATCGCGACCGGATCGAGGCCTTGTGGAGCCCGATCATGAAAACCTGGTTCACCGAGGGCAAGGACGACCCCCGGATCACCGTGATCCGGGTGCAGCCGCAGGCGGGCTACTACTGGGACAACAAGCACGGCGATTTCGTTGCGGCGACGAAGATGGCGCTCGGCGCCGCGATCGGCAAGACGCTCGACGATTCGATCGAAGGTAACGTCGCGCCGTGATCGCACACCGGTGGCGGGACGTCCCGTCACCGGTGCGGCCGAGCGGACGCTGCGCGTCGATCGGATGGCATGACCGGATGGATGGTCGGGCGGACGTGCTCTGGTGGGATCAAGCCGCGTGCCGACTCACGGCCCGCATTGCCACATCCCCTCGAAGCTGCGGCTCGCACCGTCGCCGCGCTGGTAGGTCAATGTCGCCGGACGCGGCGGTGACTCGCCGCCGCCGACTGCGGTGCCGGTCTCGACGATATGGATCGTCGTGCCGCGTCCTGTGAATGTGGGGGTCTTGAGCATGCCGTCGAAACCACCGGGCGCGCGCACCGTCTCCACGACGTCGCCCACCTTCACCACGCCCTGCGCGGGCTCGGCGGCGCCGACCACGCCCTTGGCAAACAACAATGGCGCCTCGCCTTCCTCAGCGAAGCTGCATGCGAGCTCGCCGGTCAACGCCGCATCGGCGATGTCGCGTTCGCTCAAGGTGCCGAGCTGGATCTGCGACCCGTCGCCGCCCTCGGTATCGCCGGTCGCACTGGGCGCAGCGGCATCGGCGACCGGCGCCTGCGTCGGGGGCGGCGTGGTCGCTTCGTGCTGCGCAGTGGCAGGCGCGTCCCCAGCGGGCGCGCACGCCGCGAGCATGCCGGACATCAGGCCCAGGATCGTGGCCTGGGCCGCAGCGCGCACGCGCGGCCGGACGAAAGGTGTGGACATCGTGACCTCCAGTTGGGCGGCCGCGTCTGCGCGCAGCCGGGAGCCTGATGCTCGCCAACCCGCCCTTGGCATTGCGTGAAACAAATGTCATGCGGCCGTGTCGACTGCGCGACCGCCGATGCCCGAATGTCGAGATGATCTGCCAGCCGGAGACCGCATGACGCGTGCCACCCCGCCAATGAAGACGCCGGACGGGCGTTATCTGGTGGTGCGCGGGCGGCTATGGCGCAGTACCGATCCGCATCTGGACGAAAGCGAGCGACAACGGCTGGTGTCGGCACTGATGGACGCGCGCCGCGCGGTCAAGGCGGTACGGGCGGCAGATGATGCCGAGGCGCTCGCCCACGCACGCCGACAGGTGGATGCCGCCAAACGCGGGTTGGGAGAACGCGGCCCGGTGTGGTGGAGCGATGGCGCCCCCGACTACAACCGGCACCTGGTCCGCAATTCGCCGTATGCGGCGTGGTTTGCAGCGCTCGCGGACGCGAAGACGCCCTCCCCGCCGGCGTGACCCCCGTGCCCGCGCGCAGCGCGTCGGCACGACGCCAAGACCGACCGCGATCGCATCGCCGGATGCACACTCCACACGCGCCACTGCCGTTCGTTCCCCAGCGCGTGCTCGTCGCCGGGGTCACCGGCAGCGGCAAGACCACACTGGCCCGACGTCTGGCCACACGCTGGCGCATTCGCGCCAGCGACGCCGACAGCGCGCGTCCATTGAAGCGCGTCTGCTCAGAGCGCCAGCAACTGGCCGAACCGGTCGATGACGGCGCGCGCGCCGCAGCCATGCAGGTCGAAGTCGCGCCGGTAGCCGTAGGTCACCAGCACCAGCGGCGCCCCCGCGGCGATCGCCGCGCCGGCATCGGCTGACGAATCGCCGACCATCAGGCACTGCCCGATGTCGACGCCGAAATGCGCGGCCAGATGCAGCAGCGGCAACGGATGCGGCTTGCGCTCGGGCAGCTCGCCGGCGCCGAGCACCGCGTCGAAGTACTGCGCCAGATCCAGCGCCTCGAGCAGCGGGCCGACGAACGGCGCCGGCTTGTTGGTGCACACCGCCATCCGCACGCCGGCCGCGCGCAGCGCCTGCAGGGTCTCGGGCACCTCGGGATAGATCTGCGGATCGAGCAACAGGCAGTCACGATAGTGCTGCATGAAACGCGGCATCACCGTCTCGACATCGCGTCCGTCGCCGGCGTGCCGCAACGCCGCGGTGATGAGCTGGCGCGCGCCATCGCCGATCCAGCTGCGCACGGTGGCCTCGTCGACCTGGGCATGGCCGAGCTCGGCCAACAGGCGATTCACCGATGCGGCGATGTCCGACGCACTGTCGACCAGGGTGCCGTCGAGATCGAACAGCGCCACCGGCCAGGGAAAACCGGTTGCCTTCGCGGATGCATCGTTCACGCCTGTGCCTCGTCTCGTCGTGCGGGGAAGCTGCCTAGTGTGGGCCATCGCGACGCTCGCGAACGGCCTGCAACGCTGCGTTCGCCCCGACACGCGTGCATGGCGCGCATCGCGCGCCTATGCTCGCTTCGCGGCGTTGCCGCCTGCTCTGGAGTCCTGCGATGCCGATCACCACCACCGCCACGACGCGATCCAACGACGCCCCGCGCCTGCTGCGCACGCTGTGCAACCACTGGCGGCACAAGTTCGAGATCCGCCGCGACCACGACACGCACGCGTTCGTCCCGTTCGCCGGCGACGAAGCGGGTGCGGATTTCGTCGTCGAAGGCGATGCGCTGCGGATCGTCCTGACCCAGCCCGATGCCGAGGCGATCGCCCGCTATCAGCAGGTCATCGAGAACCATCTGCAACGCTTTGCACGCGACGAGACGCTGGCCTTCGACTGGCAGCCGGCCTGACAATCAGCTAGATCTCCGCCTCGCCGAACAGGCCGGCCTGCTGCGGCAGGTCTTCGGGCTCGCGAAAGCCGCCCAGGCCGACACCGACGAGCCGGTAGCGGGTCGAGGCCGGCAGATCCACGCGCTCGCGCAATGCCAGCGCGATCCGCGTGAGTTCGGCCTGCGAGGCCGGCGGCGCATCGGGCGTGAAGCTGCGCGTGAGAATGCGGAATTGCGCGGTCTTGAGCTTGAGCACGACCGTCCGCCCCACGCGCGCGGTCTTGCGCGTGGCCGCCCAGGTCTTCTCCGCCAGCCGTTCGATCATCGGCGCCAGCGCTTCGAGTGGCAGATCGGTCTCGAACGTGTCCTCCGAGGAGATCGACTGTACCGGCTGGTCCGGCTCGACCGGGCGTTCGTCGATGCCGCGCGCGCGCTGGTAGAGCCGCGCGCCGAAGGTGCCGAAACGCCGCTCGAGCGCGTCGAGCGACAGCCCGCGCAACTCGCCGACCGTGGTCACGCCGAGCTCGGCGAGCTTCTTCTCCATCACCTTGCCGACGCCGGGGATCAGGCCGACCTTCAATGGCGTCAGGAACGCTTCGATCTGACCCGGCTTGACCACGAACAGGCCGTCGGGCTTGCGCCAATCCGAGGCGATCTTGGCCAGGAACTTGTTCGGCGCCACGCCCGCCGACGCCGTCAGCTGAGTTGCCTCGCGGATCTGCGCACGGATCGCTTGCGCGGTCGCGGTGGCGCTGGGCGAAGGGATTTTCGGTGCAGTGACGTCCAGATAGGCTTCATCGAGCGACAGCGGCTGCACCAGGTCGGTGTGCTGCAGGAAGATCTCGCGCACCTGGCGCGAGACCGCCTTGTAGCGCGGGAAATCCGGCGGCACGAACACCGCATCCGGGCACAGCCGCTCGGCGGTCACCGCCGGCATCGCCGAGCGCACGCCGTAGGGCCGGGCCTCGTAGGAGGCCGCGCAGACCACCGAGCGCGCGCCGCGCCAAGCCACGACGACCGGCCGCCCACGCAGCGACGGATCGTCGCGCTGCTCCACCGACGCGTAGAACGCGTCCATGTCGATGTGGAGGATCTTGCGCACACGCCATTATCGCCGGCGCGGCGGGCGCCGGCGCGATGCCGGCGGCAGGCGTTCAGATCGCCGGCGGCGGCTCGGCCACGATCGGCAAGCGCACGATCGCCACCGTTGCGTCGTCGGGATCGGCGGTGATCGCGAAGCCCAACTGGCGGCACATCGCCAGCATCGTGGTGTTCTCCCGCAGCACCTGCCCCTCGACCATCCGCAGCCCCTGCCAGCGGGCGTACTCGATCATGATCCGCATCAGCCGCCAGCCCAGGCCCGCACCCTTGAGATCGGAGCGCACCATGATCCCGTACTCGCCGGTGTCGTAGTTCGCATCGGCCAGCAGGCGCACCGCGCCGAGCATCTCGCCCGTGGCCGGGTCGATCGCCGCCAGCGCGATCGAGCGCGCATAGTCGAGCTGGGTCAGCCGGGCAATGAACTCGTGACTGAAGTGGCGCACTGCGCTGAAGAAACGCAACCGCAGGTCGTCGGTACTGACCCGCTCGAAGAAGCGCAGGAACATCGCCTCGTCCTCCGGCCGCACCGGGCGCACGAACACGTCGCTGCCGTTGCCCAGCGCGATCGTGCGCTCCCACTCCTTGGGGTACGGGAACACCGCAAAGCGCGGGTGCCCGCGGCCGGGATGCAGCCGCTGCACCGGACCGACGGCGACCCGCGCATCGACCGCGATCACCCCGTCGCGGTCGGCGAGCAGCGGATTGACGTCGACTTCCTGGAGCTCGGGGATGTCGGCGGCCATCTGCGCCAGCTTCACCAGCAGCAGCGCGACCGCCCGCTCGTCGGCCGCCGGCACATCGCGGTAGGCCTTGAGGATGCGCGCCACACGCGTGCGTCCGATCAACTCGTGCGCCAGGCGCAAGTCCAGCGGCGGCAGCGCCAGGGCTTTGTCGTCGATGATCTCCACTGCCGTGCCGCCTCGGCCGAAGACCACCACCGGGCCGAAGGTCGGGTCGTCGGCGATGCCGGCGATCAGTTCGCGCGCCTTGGGCCGCACGACCATCGGGTGCACGGTCACGCCGTCGATCCGCGCCTGCGGGCGGGCGGCCCGTGCGCAGCGCAACAGGTCGTCGGCGGCGTCTCGCACCGCCTCCACGCTCGCCAGGTTCAGGCGCACGCCGTCGATGTCGGATTTGTGCGGGATGTCGCGCGACCAGATCTTCACCGCCACCGCGCCGCCGCGCTCGAGCAGGGCCGTCGCCGCCTCGGCGGCCGCGTCGGCATCGGGCACCGGAATCGCTTCGGCAATCGGGATGTCGTAGGCGGCGAACAACCGGGCGATCGCTGGCGGGTCGAGCCAGCGCTGGCCTTCGGCGAGCGCCGCCTCGACGACCGCGCGCGCGCTGGCGGCATCGACGTTGAAGTCGTCGGGCAGGCTGGGCGGCGTCTCCATCAACGCGCGCTGCGCCTGCTGGTGCCGCACCAGGTACATGAAACCGCGCACGGCCCCGGCCTCGCTGGTGAAGGCATGCACGCCAGCGTCGGCCAGGATCCGCCGCGCCTCGGGATGCTCGCCCACCAGCACGCCGAACACCGGCTTGCGCGCGGCCTCGCGCGGATGCGCGCGCAGCGTCTCGACGACCGCCCGCGCGACCTCGGGCGGCGAGGACAGCACGGTGGGCACGTTCATGACCAGGATCGCGTCGTTGTCCCGGTCCTGCAGCAGCGCGGCCAAAGTCGCGGCGTAGCGCGGGCCGTCGGCGTCGCCGAGCATGTCGACTGCATTGCGGCGCGACCAGCCGCGCGGCAACGCGGTATCGAGCGTCTCGAGCGTGGCATCCGACAGCGCGGCGCGCTCGCCGCCCAGATCGACCAGGCGGTCGAGTGCGAGCATGCCCACGCCGATGCCGTTGGTCATCACCGCCAAACGGTTGCCGGGCGGCATCCGCAGCCGCGACAGCGTGGCGGCCGCGGCGAACAGTTCGTCGAGCGCATGGACGCGCAGCAATCCGGCGCGCCGGAACGCCGCGTCGTAGACCGCGTCCGGGCTGGCCAGCGCGGCGATGTGGGTCTGCGGCGGCTCGGCGCTGCGCGCATGTCGGCCGGGCTTAACCACCACGACCGGCTTGGCGCGCGCCGCGGCGCGCGCGGCCGACAGGAACTTGCGGGCATCGCGCACGCGCTCGACGTAGAGCAGGATCGCGCGGGTGTGGCGGTCGGTGGCGAAGTAGTCGAGCAGATCCGCGAAGTCGACATCGAGCGCATCGCCGAGCGAGGCGACGGCCGAGAATCCGATCCCGCGCGAGCGGCCCCACTCGATCATGCCGGCCGCCACGGCGCCCGACTGCGAGATCAGCGCCAGTTCGCCCGGTGCCGGCGCGTGCGCGGCGAAGCTCGCGAACAGCCGCGCATGCGGCGCGATGACGCCCAGGCAGTTCGGCCCGACGATGCGCAGGCCGCGGGTACGCGCGACCTCGGCCAGCGCGGCGTTGTACGAGCCCGGCCCACTGCCCATGTCACGCGTGAGCACGATCGCGGCCTTGGCGCCACGATCGGCGGCGGCGCGCGCCACATTCGCCACATCGGCCGGCGGTGCCGCGATGATCACTAGTTCGGGCGCGAAGGGCAGCGCCTCGAGTGAGGTCACTGCCTCCACACCATCGATCTGTGCGTGACGCGGGTTGACCAGACCGATCGGTCCGGTGAATCCGCCCTCGCGCAACTGCTGCAGCACCAACCGCCCGAGCGAACGCGGCCGTGGGCTGGCGCCGACGACGGCGACCGACGCCGGCCGGAACACCGATTCCAGTGCGTAGATGCTCATCGGCGCGCGTCTGGCCTCCCGCTGGACGAGGGGCTGACGATACACGAGGCCGGGTGCCCACTGCCTGGGGCGAACCGACGCAGGCGACGCAACTGGGCTCACATCGCCAGGTTCGTTCGCCATACGGCGGCAACAGCTGTGTCGGCCTGACGACCACGACCACACGCTCGGCAATCCAGGCGTCCGAGGCACACGGTCGGGACCGCCAGCATCGGCAGCGGCATCGCTTCTCGGGCGTGACGGCGTCCACTAAGCTGGTCGGATGCGCACGCCTTCTGATTTCCAGCTGCGGATCCGCCTCGACAGCGTCATGCTCGGGCCGGGCAAGGCGGACCTGCTGGCGGGCATTCGCGAGACGGGTTCGATCTCGGCGGCCGGCCGCCGCATGGCAATGAGCTACCGACGCGCCTGGCAGCTGGTCGAGGAGATGAATCTCTACTTCGGTTCGCCGGTCGCCGCGACGCTGACCGGCGGCAAGGGCGGCGGCGGAGCGGCGTTGACGCCGCTGGGGGATCAGGTCCTGACGCTTTATCGCAGCATGGAGGCGAACTGCCGGGACGCGATCGCCGACGACCTGGCGCAACTGCACCGTCTGCGGCGCTGAACCGATTTCTCGAGTAGCTGGCGGACGCCGTTAGAGGCGTTCTGACATCCCTCCAGTCGATACCGCGATTAGCGGCGAGGGCGTTCGACTTCGGACAGGCAGCCGCCTGCCGGCCGGAAGCCGCTCTTCCCTCGGTCAGGACATCCTGTCCTGACTCGGGCGCGCCTGCTCCGCTTCGCGGATCGGTCCGACCCGGCGAAGCACGCCGGGCGTTCACCCGCTCGCGCGGCATGCCGCGCAAGCTGAAGCGGGCTCACCCATGGCGCGCTCGGCGCGGCCACCGGCCGCCAGTCTGCTGCTCTGAGGCGTCTGCAACCCGTCTACGGGAAGCCAAGCGCCGCTCCATCAAGCGAAGCTGCGGACCTTCAATCTCAGTGCGTTGCACTGTTCGGCGATTGCGATGGCGGAATGGATGAGGGGCGGTCGTTTGCGCTGCACTGCCTCGCGACCTCAGCAATGGGCGCGAGGCTGCAATAGCACGCACGGCGTTCTGCCTCAGGCGCGCGCCCGCCCCGCTTCGGGCATCGGTCCGACCCATCGCCAAAATTGGGGGCCAAAAAAAGGTTCTTCGCAGATTAGCGGGGAGTCCTTTGCCAGCCACCGTTACGCTTGATGCCTGATTCCAGGGCGCAAGGGTGAGGGGATGTTCGACCGGAAGACGATCAA
>NZ_JBDJMU010000022.1:0-50906 GCF_039674105.1 Luteimonas sp. TWI596 | reverse complement strand
GCCTTCGGTCACCGACCAGGTGAGGGTGGGGTCGGCATTGCCGTAGACCTTGGCGAGGCTGTCGGCGGTGACGGTGATCGCCCGCGGGTCGATGGTGAGCACGCCATCGATGGCGGTGACGACATAGTTGTCATTGATCTGCACCGATGTGCCGATGGTGTAAGTGCCTGCGTTCTCGCCGCTCGAACGGACGAGGGTCACGGTCATCGTATCGCTTGCGGCCAGGCTGCCCTCCTTGAACGACCAGGACAGCATTGGGTCCGTATCCCCGTAGACCTTGCGGGCGTCGTGTGCGGCGATGGTGATCGCCCGCGGGTCGATGGTCAGTACGCCGTCGATGGCAGTGACGACGTAGTTGCCGTTGGCCAGCGCGGAGGCATCGATGGTGTAGCGGCCCACGTTCTCGCCGGCTTCGCGGGTGAGTGCACCCGTGAGAGTGTCGGCACCAACGAGGCTGCCTTCGGTCACCGACCAGGTGAGCGAGGGATCGGCATTGCCGTAGACCTTGGCGAGACTGTCGGCGGTGACGGTGATCGCCCGCGGGTCGATGGTCATGCTCGCATCGCCGTAGCTGATGTCATAGCCCTGCTGGCCCGAGTACAGGCCTGACAAAACAAGTGAACCATCCGTCGTGCGGTAGACGCCCACATTCCCGGACCGGGTCATGTAGGCGAGGCTGCCATCCAGCAGGGCGCCGCTGATGCTGGTGTCATAGGCGGCGATGCCCGTGGCAACGGTGCCGTCGTAAACCGTCCTCGGGAAGGTCGACGCCGTCACATCGATCGGAGTGAGAAAGCTGCGCAGCAGTGGCGTGCCGTGACCCTCGTAGAGGCGCCAGATGCTGCCGGTACCGCCACGCGTATCGAGATCGCTGCCCCAACTGGCAAACGTGCTGCGCTGGCCCAACTGCGCCAGCGTTCTGCCCGTGCCGACGCTGTTGCCTTCCCAGCCAGGTCCGCCCGCACCGCGATTGTTGATGGTGCCCGAGGCATCCGTGGTGGCGTAGAAGCTGCGGACGACACTGCTGGACGCCGTGCTCTGCCCCACCAGTCCACCCTTTTGCTGGCCGGACACGACCTGGCCCAGGGCATAGCTGTTGGCGACGTGGCCGTCGTTGTGATTGAAGCCAACCAGACCGCCTGCTGCGCCGACGACCGAATTGGGAACTTCGCTGGAGACCGAAACCGCTGCGTAGCTGGCGTCGACGCGGCTGCTGCTGCGACCGACGAGCCCCCCGGCGTACGACGTGTGATCGCTGGAAGCATGCACCGTGCCGGTGGCATAGCTGTTGGCGATGACGCTGCCGGTGGCGAATCCTACCAATGCGCCTGCGGTGACGTAACTGCCGCTGTGTCCTCTGACATTGGCATCCGCCAGACCGATGTTGGCGATCCTCGCACCTGAACCTGTGCGACCGAACAGGCCTGCATAGGTGAACGTGTTGCCGTCGTCGGTGGTGTAGGTGGGGCCGGCTGAAATGGTCAGACCTGACACCACGTGGCTGCGGCCGTCCAGGCTGCCGGTGAATCGGCTCGGATTGCTGTCGGTACGATTGTCACCAATCGGCACGAAACCGCTGCAGGTGCCGGCACTGCAGTTCCAGCCCCGCGTCCCACTTGCGTCGATGTCGTTCGCCAGCGCGAAGTGTCCGGTCAGGAACCCGACCATTCCCTGCAAGCCGTAGATGTCGGTCAGCTGGTACGGCGTGTCGGCTTGGGCGCCATCGCCCCCCAGCACACGCAGAAAACTACCGCCGCCGAGGCGGAAGTCGCGGGCGCTGAAGTCGGGCAGGTTGGGGCCGCGTTGCGACCAGTTTCCGCGATCAAGGGCAAACGTACCCAGGTCGAGGGTCGCATGTGCGGAGATGCCTGCACCCGCGTCGAGTTGCAGTCCGCCGGCGGGCGCCACGATCGCGGCGTCAAGGAGGATGTTCTGGTGGGCGCTGAGCGACAGCGTGGTATCGGCGCTCCAGGCCAGTGCGCCCAGGACCTGAACGTCGCCCGGATCGCTGGCCGAGGGCGTTGAAATCAGCGCGACGTTGGTGTTTTCCAGGTTGGCCTGGAGTGTCTGGGCAAGAAGCTTGCTTCCAGGTTGACCGACATCGCCCGGCCTCACCGCGAGATGCGTCGTTTCCATCGTCCACGCACCGGTCCGGCCTGCGTCCGCTCGGGTCGAGATCCGGGCATCGTCGTGGATGCGCACATGTGTGCCGCTGGTGCGGACGGTGCCGCCATTGCCGGAGTCGGGCGCGCTGGCGTCCAGCGATCCGGCCACTTCGACCGCGCCACCTCTGGAGTGGCCAGCGAGGTGGATTGTGCCTGCGAGCTCGCCGACAGTGCGGGCGCGGACGGTGCCGGTGTTGTTGATGAGCGTCTGCAGCGTGGCGTCGACTGCGCGTCCGGTCAGCAGCACCTGGCCGCCATCGGCATGGATCTGGCCGTGATTCTCGACCAGCGCACCGACGGCGCCGGCCTGGAGGCTGGCACCGCCGTCGCCTGGATCCAGGGTGATGGTCCGGCCAGAGGCGAGGGTGATACGACCGCGCGGGGCTTCGATCTGTCCGTGGTTGGCAACCTTCCCGCCCAGGAGCGTGATGCTGCCACCATGTTGGGCCGTCAACTCGCCATGATTGGCGATCGAAGCGGAAGGGGCGTTGCTCGCAGTGTTGAAGTGCAGGGTGCCGGTCAGGAAGTCGTCATTGCTGATGTCGAGCGTGGAGGCGACCAGTGCGCCCACATCGACTCGCGCGCCCTGGCCGAACACCACGCCTGCGCTGTTGACCAGGAACACGTGCCCGGGTGCTTCAATGCGGCCGTTGATGTAGCTGATGTCGCCGCCAGTCACGCGATTGAGCAGGACATCGCCGCTGGCCTGGTCGATACGCAGCAGCTTGTCTGCGCCCACGTTGAAGCTGTGCCAGTCGATCGCGGCGCGATGTGCAAACTGCTCAATGCGCATGCCGTCTTTATTCTGGGTAATACTCGAGATTCCTCGATAGCTTTGGATGCCGGTGGGGAGCGCGTCCGACGCGACCTGTGCCCAGGCGCTGCCGCCGGCCAACGCGATCGCGACCGCAAGCGTCGAGGGCAGGCGCTTGCGCCGTGGACTGGCGCCGCGGCCGCACGAGTGGCAAGCCAGCTCGGAGGCGACCTGGATGCGGCCGAGGATACGGTTGAAGACAAGGCTGTAGATTCGATTCATGGTGGAGTCCTCAGAACGTCATGCCGAGACGGGCCCAGATCTGGGTGCCGTCGTCATCAAAGGCGCGGTGGCGGGCAGTCGGCCGCGCCGCGGTCAGATCCAGGCGCATGTCTGGCTGCCACGGCAGGCGCAGGCCGATGCCAACGCCAGCGCCTTCCAGGGCGATGGGCAGTGCGCCCCGGCGGCGGTTGTCGTCGGCCGGTGATACCCGGCCCCAGTCGTAGAACAGCGAGAACGTCAGTAGGTCGCGCCAGGTGCCGCCTTCGAGGGGGGATGCGCGATCGGCGAAGCCGGGGGCATCGACCTGGTACTCGAATGACGCCAGGACGCCGCGGTCGCCCAGTGCGCTCGACAACGGGAAGGCACGCACGCTGTCTGGCCCGCCGAGGCTGAACTGCTCGAGAGGTACCAGCGCATCCTCGGTGAACTGCGCACTGCCGCGCAGCAGCACGCGCTGGTTGCCCGGCAGGGCCTGCAGGCGGGCGAGCGACAGCTTGCTGACGAGGAAGTGCGATGCATGTGCCGGGTAGAGCCAGTTGAAGCCGGGCGATTCGTCGTTGATCGATTTGCGTACCGTGGCTTCGGCGACGTTGATGCCGCGCAAGCGCCGATCGGTATGGCGCAGGCGCACCCCGGTTTCCAGAACGTCGAACTTGTGGCGCGACAGCTCCATGCCCAGGCCGTCCAGGCGCGACTGTTCGTGGATCCAGCGTGCCGAGGCGCTGGCGGTGAGGCCAGCCGACTGCGCGAAGGTCCAGTCGAGGCCTGCGTAGCCGATGGTGGTCGGGCCGTGGATCTCCAGCGCCGCCATCGGGCCGGTATTGAGTTCCAGCTCGCTGCGGCTCAGGCCGAACACACCGCTCAAACCGGGCGTGTGGGCGAACGGCAGGTTGAGCGCGACGGCGGCCTGCCAGCTGTCGGCCGGGTCGACGCCATAGGCCAGGTTTGCCGACAGCGTGTCGCTCGCGCCCAGTACGTTGTACGCGGCGATGCCGGCTTCCACGCGGTATCGGCCCGTGGCATCGGTGCCGTGGTTGTTCACGCCCACGCGCACGCCATAGGGGCGGGCGTTGTCCTCGGCCTGCAGCAGCACGTCGGTTTCGCCCGGATTGAGGCCGGGGCGCAGAACAGGCGAAAGCGTGACGCCGGGCAGGTCGCGGGCATAGAGCAGGGCGCGCTCGAGTTCCCGCAGGTGGAGTGGCTTGCCGATCAGCGACAGGCTGCTGGCGGCGATCTGATCTTCGCGGTAGCGCTGGCTGCCATGCGTCAGGATCCGTCCGATGCTGCCTTCCAGCACTTCGATGCGCGCGATGCCGGTCTGGCTGATGTCCTGCGGCGGCAGATAGGCGTAGGCCACGACGAAGCCCGCCTGGCGATACAACCCCGTGATCTCTTCGGCGATCGCTTCGAGCTGCGCCAGGCTGGCCTGCGCCGGCAGCGGGCCGATGATCCGCGCCGCAGCGTCATTGGCGGCATCCTTCACGTGCTGTGCGGTGATGCCCTTGTCGGCGTGCTCGCCCGCACCCCTGACCGTGACGCCGCGCAGCAGCAGGGTTTCGCCAGCTGTCGGGCCGGATTCGACGGCAGGTGGCGCAGGGTCGTCGCCTGTCCGCGCCAGAGCAGGCTGAAGAACGGCGGCCAGGGCGAGGGCGAGGGCGCCGATGCCGGAATGACGTGTGGGGCGATGAATCGGTCGCATGCTTGGGAACTCCAGGTGGATACGGGTGCACTCGGGCGCACACGCGTCCTTGGCAAACGGACGGTGGGCGGAGCGCACAGGTGTGCGCCCAACGCGGATGCGATGCCGGGATTCCGGGAGCGGAGAGTGCGTGGCGACCGGATCCCCCGAGCGGTCAGCAGTGGTCTGTGGCAGTGCGGGTGGCACCGGGCAGAGGCGGCAGAGAAGTATGTAGACCGTTCCTGCGCGCAGGAATCACTGCAATTGGGTAATCGATCGAAAAATGCAGGTCAGTTGCGAGCCTGCGTCAGCAAGCCTGCGGCTCTGTTTTCAGGGCGTGCTGCACATCGCGTAGGTGCAGGCTGATCCGGGTGTGGCCCGCCCGCGACTGGATCTGGAGTTCCCCACCCAAGGCGCCTGCACGCGCCTGCATCGAGTGCATGCCAAGGCCTGCACCATGCTGGCGGACGTGGGGCGCGTCGAAGCCGACGCCATCGTCCTCGATCCGCAGTTCGAGCGCGCCCGGCATCGGGATGTGCAGGGTGACGTCGACGTTGCATGCATCCGCGTGCTTGATGACGTTGGTCAACGCCTCTTCCAGCAGCCGCTTCATTTCCAGGCACTGGCGTACATCGGGCGGAACGCCCCAATGCGCGGGCACCTGCCAGCGGCTGTGGATGTCGAGCTCATCGAACAGGGTCGAGAATCGGTGGCGGACGGGCGCGAGCCAGGCGGTGGGCGTTTGCGGGGGGACGGGGTCGGTGGCCGCGCCGCTGTCGATGATCTGGCGCAGGTCGTCTCGCAACGAACGCAGTGTCGACAGGTGACGGGCGTCATCGGACCTGCCGGTGGCGTGCCCAGGCTGCTCGGCCAGCGCAATGGCGCGGCCGAGCGCGGCGCCCAGGCTGTCGTGCAGGTCGTAACTCATCTGCAGGCGCTCTTTGAGGCGCGAGTTCGCGATTGCCAGTTCCCGCTCCTGCCGCAACGAGATTTCGAGGTCGGTGCATGCCGTCTCGACCGCGGCATTGAGACGTTGGCTGAAGCGCTCGACACGACGCATGTTGCGGGCCACACGTGCGGCGAGCACGATCGAAATGACGAGCGAGAGGGCAATCCCGGCAATGGGCGCATAGGCACCGCGCGTGTAGAGCAGTCCGTTGACTGCCAGCAGGTCGTGCGCGGCTGCGAACAGAAAGACAAGTGCCACGATGGCGAAGGGCCGGTTGCGTGCGTTCGCCCTGTGTGCGCTGCGTACGATAAGCTCGAGGCACGTCATGATGAACGCGCCCACCGCAACGAGTGCATTGATGGAAATGATCGAGGCGAGGAGCGCTTGAGGGGACAGCAGGATCGACGCGGCGCCCATGCCACCGAGCGCGGCCATGGCACGGGTCTGCCGGGTGGACGGCGCCTTCACCAGGAGCCGCAGCACAAACATCCGGAAACAGTAAGCGTATGCCAGCAGTGCGAGCGTGTTGGCTCGCATCAGTGTCTGGGTGTCGGGGAACGGCCAGGTGTCGGTGGCCAGGACGTTCCAGATGAAGCCGGCCCAGGCGAAGCTGGTCAGCGCGAACCAGCCGTGCTCGGCGCGGCGGCGATAGAAGAGCCACATCCCCGCAAACATGCCCCCCATGGCGAGCGAGAGGGTGAGGCTGACGGTGAACATGGTGCGCCGATGCAACTGCAGGGAGTCCATGAGTGCATGGGCCTGGGGCGCGTCGAGGAGATGCACCAGCCCGAGTCCTTGCGAGGGCTGTCCGTGGCCTTGCACCTTGAACCACAGGGTGTTGCGTCCCGGGCGCAGCCCCGATCCGGGCAGAATCCAGTGGCGCGGCATGTTCCAGCTGCGGGACATTGGCTCGTCGAGTTGCAGGTCAGCCCACAACAGGTCGTCGTTGGAGTAGACCGCCCCGGCCATCACGATGGACTCGATCACCAGCGACGGAGGCCCGGCTCTCTGCGTGCAGTCCGAGTGCCAGTCGATCCTGTACCAGACCGTGCCGTCGTGGCCGGGCCATCGCTGCGACCACCGGTCCGGCAGGGTGACCGGCACCCAGCCGGTGGCGGGGTGAGCGGCTGCGGCCTGCTGGGAACCCTCAACACCGCGCGCGGCGGAGATCGATTCGATGACCGGTGTGCAGCACCAGCCTGTGGTGGGCAGCAGCAGTAGCCACGTCAGCAGGCAGAGGGCGCGCTGGCGCAGCACGTGCGTCAGTACACCAGGCCTATTGAGCGGGCTTCGTTCACCGCGCGCGTGCGTGATGAGACTTCGAGCTTCCGGTACACGTTTTTGATGTGGCACTCGACCGTGTAGCGTGACAGGTACAAGGACTCGGCGATCTCGCGATTGCTCAGTCCCTTGGCGACGAGGGTCAAGATCTGTTGTTCCCGGGGACTGAGGCCTGCGCTGTCGGCGGCCGGCTCGCTTGGGGTGGCACTGAAGGGCAGTTCGGCGATGATGTGATGGGCGATGAATGGATCGATCGGAGCGCCACCGCGCAGAATGCTGCGGATCGACAGACTCACCTCCAGGTCATCGCGCTCCTTGAGCACGTATCCCGTTGCACCGGCGCGCAGCGCGGCATACAGCGTCCGCCGCGCGCTCCAGGCGGAGATCACCAGGATGCGCAGCGCCGGATCGGCGGCGCGGAGTTCCTTGATCAGGTCCAGGCCGTCCCCGTCAGGCAGCCGCAGGTCCACCAGCGCGATCGCGAACGGCCCGCTCCGGCTCAATGCGCGTGCCTGCGCAAGTGTGTCAGCACAGGTGATGGTGCCAGCGCTATAGCCCAGATCCACCAGCAAACGTATCAGGCGTGCCTGGACGAGTGGTTCGTCTTCCACCAGGAGCAGCGGTGACGGGAGCGCGAGCGTTTGAGCGGGTATCATTCTCTGGAGCTTAACAAACCTGAACCAGTAATCAATAGGCCTCCTGCCATCCGAGCGCGTGTGGGTCCAGCGCACCGTGCGGAAACGGGCCGTGCAGATCGGAGCGCGCGGCGCCCGAGGAGATACAATCGTTCGTTGATCTGCCTTCCCTTTCCTTACGGAGTCGTCATGTTTCTCCGCGCTGATCGTCTTGCCCAATTCGACCCCGAACTCGCCCAGGCCATCGCGCAGGAGGTCCGCCGGCAGGAGGATCACGTCGAGCTGATCGCGTCGGAGAACTACTGCAGCGCGCTGGTCATGGCCGCGCAGGGCAGCCAGTTGACCAACAAGTACGCCGAGGGCTACCCGGGCAAGCGCTACTACGGTGGTTGCGAGTACGTCGACGTCGCCGAGCAACTGGCGATCGACCGGCTCAAGCAACTGTTTGATGCCGACTATGCCAACGTGCAGCCGCACTCGGGCTCGCAGGCCAACCAGGCGGTCTACTTCGCGCTGCTGCAGCCTGGCGACAAGATCCTGGGCATGAGCCTGGCACACGGCGGCCATCTGACCCACGGCGCCAAGGTCAACGCCTCTGGCAAGCTGTTCGACGCGGTGCAGTACGGCGTGGACGATGCCGGGCTGATCGACTACGACGAGGTCGAGCGGCTCGCGCTCGAGCACAAGCCGAAGATGGTCGTCGCCGGGTTCTCGGCGTACTCGCAGAAGATCGACTGGGCGCGCTTCCGCGCGATCGCCGACAAGGTCGGTGCACTGCTCTTCGTCGACATGGCCCATGTCGCGGGTCTGGTCGCGGCCGGGGTCTATCCCAGCCCGCTGCCCCATGCGCACGTCGTGACCTCGACCACGCACAAGACGCTGCGCGGCCCGCGCGGCGGCATCATCGTCGCCAGTCGCGAAGGCGCGGGCGACGCGTTCGACGACATGAGCAAGAAGCTGCAGTCGATCGTGTTCCCCGGCATCCAGGGCGGCCCGCTGATGCACGTGATCGCCGCCAAGGCGGTCGCGTTCAAGGAGGCACTCGACCCGGCGTTCAAGACCTACCAGCAGCAGGTGGTGAAGAACGCGCAGGCCATGGCGAAGGTGATCATCGAGCGCGGCTACAAGATCGTTTCCGGCAGCACCGAAAATCACCTGATGCTGGTCGACATGATCGGCAAGGACGTCAGCGGCAAGGAGGCCGAAGAAGCCCTGGGCCGCGCCCACATCACGGTCAACAAGAACGCCGTGCCCAACGACCCGCGCAAGCCGTTCGTGACCTCGGGCCTGCGCCTGGGGACGCCGGCGGTGACCACGCGCGGCTACACCGAGGCCGACTGCGCCGACCTGGCCCATTGGATCTGCGACGTGCTCGACGCACCGGCCGACGACAGCGTCATCGCCGCCGTGCGCGAGAAGGTCGCCGCGCAGTGCGCCAAGTATCCGGTGTATGGCTGACGCGCCTGGATTGGGAATGCAGGCGTCGGGGTCCGGATTACGTCCGTTTCCCGGCGCGGTTGCTTCTCCCGATCCTCGGGCCTCGATCGCGAATTCCTACGCCTGATGCACTGCCCCTTCTGCCAGCACATCGATACCCGGGTGATCGATTCGCGCGCGTCCGAGGACGGCGCGACGATCCGCCGGCGTCGCGAGTGCGAGGCCTGCGGGGAGCGGTTCAGCACGCTGGAGACGATCGAGCTCAAGCTGCCTGCGATCATCAAGGGCGATGGTCGCCGGGAGCCGTTCGACGCGCGCAAGCTGCGCTTGAGCATGGACCGCGCGCTGCACAAGCGGCCGGTGTCGGAGGAGCAGATCGAGGCGACGGTGCGGGCGGTGGTGCACCAGTTGCGCATGACCGCCGAGCGCGAGGTCTCGTCGCGGCGAGTCGGCGAGTTCGTTATCGCCGAGCTGCGCAAGCTCGACCACGTCGGTTTCGTGCGGTTCGCCTCGGTGTACCGGGCATTCGAGGACGTGGCCGATTTCCGTGAGGAACTCGACCGGCTCGAGCGCGACCTGCCGGCCGATGCGCAACTGCCGCTACTCGGCGGCGAGGCGCTGCCGCCCGGCCGGGGCGCGCGCAAGCGCTGACTGGCCGCGCCAACTGTGCGGTTGGCGAGATCGGAGCACCGTGACCGCCGATGACGCGCCGAGCGCAGGCGCGCGCGCTGTGGCGAGGCCCGCCCCCTGATCGCCTGGAGACCCCCGCATGACCGACTTCGATACCGACGATCACCGCCATATGGCGCATGCGCTGGCGCTGGCCGAGCGCGGCGCCTGGACGACGCGGCCCAACCCGATGGTCGGCTGCGTGCTGGTGCAGGGCGGCGCGGTCGTCGGCGAGGGCTGGCACCAGCGCAAGGGCGGGCCGCACGCGGAAGTGTTCGCGCTGCAGGCGGCCGGCGCGCGGGCGCAGGGCGCCACCGCCTACGTGACCCTCGAGCCGTGCGCGCATGTCGGCAGCACCGGGCCGTGCGCCGATGCGTTGATCGCGGCCGGGGTGACACGCGTGGTCGCGGCGATGCGTGATCCGTTTCCGCAGGTCGACGGCGCCGGCTTCGTCCGGTTGCGCGCGGCCGGGATCGCAGTCCAGGCCGGCTTGCTGGAAGCGCAGGCGCGCGCGCTCAATGCAGGCTTCCTGTCGCGGGTCGAGCGCGGCCGGCCGTGGGTGCGGGTCAAGCTTGCCTGCAGTCTCGATGGCCGCACGGCGATGGCCGACGGCGACTCGAAATGGATCAGCGGGCCGCTGTCGCGGGTCGATGTCATGCGCTGGCGCGCACGCAGCGGCGCGATCCTGACCGGCAGCGGGACCGTGCTGGCCGACGATCCAGCGCTGACCGTGCGGCTCGAGGACGCGGCGTCGTTCGTGCCGCCGCTGCGTGTCGTGCTCGATGCCGGGCTCGCCTCGCTGTCGCGCCGACAGGTCCGCGATGCGGCCGCGCCTACGCTCTACCTGCACGCCGCCGATGTCGCGGTGCCGGCGGACCTTGGCTGCGAACACGCCGCGTTGCCGCGGCGCGACGGCCGGCTGGACCTGGCGGCGGCGCTGGAGTTGCTGGCCGCGCGCGGGATCAACGAGGTCCAGGTCGAGGCCGGGGCCGTGCTGTCGGGCGCGCTACTGCGCGCCGGCCTGGTTGACGAGTTGCTGCTCTACGTCGCCCCGGTGCTGCTCGGCGAGCGCGCCCGGCCGCTGTTCGATGGCCTGGGCATCGACGCGATGGCGCACCGGCTGCAGCTGGAAACGGTCGATGTTGCGCGTTTTGGCGACGACATCCGGCTGCAGCTGCGTCCGGTCGCAGCCGGCTGAGCCACCCGCCCCGCGCCAAGGCACCGGATCGCGGCGCTTTCCTGCGCCGGGAGTGGGAAAGCGCCAGACAGGCGCGTGAGGCCCGGCCCGGTGCAATGAAGCGTCCCGCCGCGCGGGGCAGGCGAGGGCCGCGGCGCTGCTAGAATGCCCGCGCCGGCCTGTCCGGCAACCAATCGAATGTCTTCAGGGCGGGGTGGAAGTCCCCACCGGCGGTAGGCGCGGCGACGCGCGAGCCCGCGAGCGCTGCCGGCGACGTGCGAGATCCTCGCGTCGGCCCGACAGGTCAGCAGACCCGGTCGAAGTCCGGGGCCGACGGTCAGAGTCCGGATGCAAGAAGACGACGTCATGCGTGGCCCCGCGGCCGCGCGCGCTGTCGCGTCCCGAACCGTTCCCATTCGGCACACCGTGCGGGCGACCGCGCGGACGGAGGCAGCGACATGTTCACCGGATTGATCGAAGGCGTCGGACGCCTGGTTTCCAACGAGTCCCGCGGCGGCGACGCGCGGCTGCGCATCGCGGTCGGCACGTTGCCGTTCGCGGACGTGGCGCTGGGCGAGAGCATCGCGGTCAACGGCGTTTGCCTGACGGTCGTCGCACACGACGACGCGCACTTCGAGGCCGATGCCTCGACCGAGACGCTGGCCCTGACCACGCTCGGTGCGCTGGCCGCGGGCCGACCGGTGAACCTCGAGCGCGCGATGCGCCCGACCGACCGGCTCGGCGGACATCTGGTCAGCGGCCATGTCGATGGCGTCGGCCGGGTGGCCTCGGTGCACGACGACGCGCGCGCGCAGCGCTGGCGCTTCCAGGCGCCGGCGGCGCTGCTGCGCTACGTCGCCCACAAGGGCTCGATCTGCGTCGATGGCGTCAGCCTGACGGTCAACGCGGTCGATGCCGAGGGCTTCGAGGTCGCGCTGGTGCCGCACACCGTCGCGCATACCGCGTTCGGCGCCACCGCGGTCGGCGAGGCGGTCAACCTGGAGGTGGACCTGGTCGCGCGCTACGTCGAGCGCCTGCTCGCCAGTGGTGTGGCGCCGTCGGAGGCGCGCGCATGAACTTCGCACCGATCCCCGAACTGCTCGAGGAGATCCGCGCCGGCCGGATGGTCGTGGTCGTCGACGATGAGGACCGCGAGAACGAGGGCGACCTGATCATGGCGGCCGAACTGGTCCGCCCGTCCGACATCAACTTCATGGTCACCCACGGTCGTGGCCTGGTCTGCCTGCCGCTGACGGCCGACCGCGCGGCCCAGTTGGGCCTGGCGCCGATGGTGCGGGCCAACACCGCGCAGTTCCAGACCAACTTCACGGTCAGCATCGAGGCCGCCGAGGGCGTGACCACGGGCATCTCGGCGCACGACCGCGCGCATACCATCCGCACCGCGGTCCGGGCCAACGCGCGGCCGGAGGACCTGCACCAGCCCGGCCACATCTTCCCGCTGATCGCCCAGCCCGGTGGCGTGCTGACCCGCGCCGGCCACACCGAGGCCGGTGTGGACCTGGCGATGCTGGCCGGTCTTGAGCCGGCGGGCGTGCTGGTGGAGATCCTCAACCCCGACGGCAGCATGGCGCGTCGTCCAGAGTTGGCGGCGTTCGCGCGCGAGCACGGGCTGAAGATGGGCTCGATTGCCGACCTGATCGCCTATCGCCTGAGCACCGAGCGCACCGTCGAGCGCATCGACGAGCGCGACATCGAGACCGAGTTCGGCCCGTTCCGGCTGGTGACCTATCGCGACCGGATCGCGCACGAGCTGCATTTCGCGCTGGTGCGCGGCACGCCGGATGCGGCGACGCCGACGCTGGTCCGTGTGCAGGTCGAGAACCCATTGGCCGACCTGCTGCACTGGCGCCGCGACGATTTCGGGGTCGCCGCCACCGATGCGCTGCGGGCGATCGCGGCCGAAGGGCAGGGCGTGATGGTCGTGCTGTCGGCGCCGCGCGATGCCGATGGCCTACTGGCGCGGCTGCGGCGCGAGCCGGTCGTGCGCCCCCCGGGCAAGGACAAGGATGTCGGGCAGTGGCGACGCAACGGCGCCGGCGCGCAGATCCTGGCCGACCTCGGCCTGGGCCGGCTGCGCGTGCTGGGCACGCCGCGCCGGCAGATCGGCCTATCCGGCTACGGGCTGGAGGTCGTGGAGACCGTTCCGGCATGACGCGCGCTAAACTGGCCGGCCTGAGCGAGACCCCATGCCCATGAGCCACATCGAAGGCGACCTGCGCGCCCCGACCGGCGCGCGTTACGCGATCGTCGCCAGCCGCTGGAATCCCAAGATCACCGACGCCCTCGTTGCCGGCGCGCGCGCGGCGTTTGCCGACCACGGCGTCGCCGACGATGCGGTCGACGTGGTGCGCGTGCCCGGCGCCTGGGAGATCCCGCTGGCGTGCGCGCGCCTCGCCGCGGCCGGCGGTTATGCCGCACTGCTGGGCCTGGGCTGCGTGGTGCGCGGCGATACCCGGCACTACGAGCAGGTGGCCGACGGCTGCAGCGATGCGCTGATGCGCGTTGCGCTCGATGCCGGCGTGCCGGTCGCCAACGGCGTGCTCGCGGTCGAAGACTACAGCGACGCCGAGAAGCGGGCCGGCGGTAGCCATGGCAACAAGGGCGAGGAGGCGGCGCTGGTCGCCATCGAAATGAGCAACCTGCTGGACAAGATCGGATGACCCAGACCCGCAAACCCCATGGCGTCGACCCGGTGCTGCGCTCGCGCGCGCGCCGCCGCGCGCTGCAGGCCGTCTACGCGATGCAGATGTCCGGCGCGCAGGCGCGCGAGATCGTCGCGCAGTTCGCCCACGAACAGGCCAAGGAAGTCGCCGATCTGGCGTACTTCGAGGATCTGGTACACGGCGTGGGCAGCCGTTACCGCGAACTCGACGCCGCGCTGGCGCCGTTCCTCGACCGCGAGATCGACGAGGTCGACCCGATCGAGCGCGCGATGCTGCGCATCGCCGCCTACGAGCTGCAGCACCGCGTCGACGTGCCCTACCGCGTGGTCATCGACGAGGCCCTGCGTACGGTCAAGCGCTTCGGCTCCGAGCACGGCCACACCTACGTCAACGGCGTGCTCGACCGCGCCGCTGCGCAGTGGCGCGCGCCCGAGGTCGGGGCGTTGCGCAGCCGCTGACCGCCTTCGCGTCGCATTCCGGTGGCTGGCGAGTTCTCGCTGATCGATCGCATCCGCGCCCGCGTGGTGCGGCGGGGCGATGTGGTGCTGGGCATCGGCGATGACGCCGCGCTACTGACGCCCGAGGCGGGCGGGCAGCTCGTGGTGGCGATGGACACGCTCAATGTCGGCGTGCATTTTCCCGGCGACACCGCCGCTGCCGACATCGGCTGGAAAGCGCTGGCGGTCAATCTGTCGGACCTGGCGGCGATGGGCGCGCGACCGGCCTGGTGCACCTTGTCGCTGTCGTTGCCGGCCCCTGACGCCGGCTGGATCGACGCCTTCCTCGACGGCTTCGACGCGCTGGCGCGTCCGCACGCGGTTGCGTTGGTCGGTGGCGACACCACGCGCGGCCCGCTGTCGGTCTGTGTCGCGGTCCACGGCTTCGTTGCGCCCGGGCAGGCGCTGCGACGTGATGGTGCCCAGGTCGGCGACGACGTCTGGGTCAGCGGTTCCCTGGGCGATGCGGCCGCCGCACTTGCGCAGTGGACGCAGGGCGGGGCGCGCGATACCGAATTGCGTCGCCGGCTCGACCGGCCGGACCCGCGGCTTCCACTGGGTCAGGCGCTGGTGACGCATGCGCATGCCGCGATCGACGTGTCCGATGGCCTGCTGGCCGATCTCGGCCATCTCTGCCGGGCGAGTGGGGTGGCTGCGCAGGTCGATGTCGATGCGCTGCCGGCCTCCGCGGCGTTGCGGCGCGCGATCGCCGACCCTGGACAACATCGTACGTTGCAGGCCACGGGCGGCGACGACTACGAGCTGTGTTTTACCGCGCCCCAGCATGCGCGCGCGGCGATCGCCGCGATTGCGCGGGCCAGCGGGATCCCGGTCACCCGGGTCGGGTGCATCGTGGCCGGCGACGGCGTCGTCGCGCGCACCGGCGACGGTGCCGCCTGGACGCCCGCCCGCGCCGGCTGGGACCACTTCGCCGGTTGAATCAGCGCGATGCGGTGTCCGGCACCGGACGGGTGCGCACCTCGTCGGGCAGCAGGCTCAGCACTTCGTCGATGATGCCGGGCAGGGACTGCTCGCTGTAGCCGCGATGCGTGAAGGCGACGCGGCCGTCGCGGTCGAGCATGAACATGTGCGGCAGCGTCCTGACCCCGTAGAGATCGCTGATGCGGCCGCGCGGGTCCGGGACCCAGGTCAGGTCGATGTCGCGGTTCTTGCGGACCACGTCGATGAAGTCGGCGCGCGGTTCCTTGTAGTTGACCGCGACGACCTCGAGCGCATCCCGGCCGACCACGCGCTGGAAATGGCCCAGGACCGGCAGTTCCTTGCGGCAGGGCGGGCACCAGGAGGCCCAGAAGGTCACGATCACGACCTTGCCGCGCAGCGCGGCAAGATCCACCTCGCGGCCCGCGCGATCCTTGCCGAGCAACGGCGGCGGCACGCTGCCGACCGGCGGTGGTGTCGCCTCCTGGGCGCACGCGCCGCCCATCGCAGCGGTGAGCAGCGCGCAGGCCAGCACGCAGCTGACGATCGATCGCCTCATCCCTGAATCTCCTGTGGTTCCCCGCGCCGATCTTCGCATGCGCCCGGCCTGATACGTACTGGGTCTCGCCAGGGGCGGTGCGTTCGTGCGGCGATCGACACGCACGAATGCGTTTGATCGGGTATCGCTGCCTCGCGGATCGACGCACGCCGCCCGCGCGGCGCGGACACACGCTCAATCGTCCGCGCGGAACGCGTCCTCGATCCAGCGCAGGATCGGCGCGGCCGCATCGCCGGTGGTTTCGACGACATCGAAGCGGCAGGGCAGGTCGCGCAGTCGGGGCTGGCGCGACAGGAACAACTGCGCTGCCAGTACGATCCGGCGGCGCTTGCCGGCATCGATCGACGCCGCGCCGCCGCCGAAGCGCAGGGTGCGCCGGTGCCGCACCTCGACGAACACGACCGTCGCGGCCGCGCCGCGCGCGTCGCGCATGACCAGGTCCAGCTCGCCGCCGCGGTAGCCGACGTTGGCGGCCAGCAGCGTCAGTCCGGCCGCCTGCAGGTGGGCCAGCGCCGCCCGCTCGGCGGCCTGGCCGTCGCTGCGGCGCTCGTTCAACCGCCAGCGTCCGCCTGCGCGACCACGCGGCCGTCGCGCCAGGTCGCCCAGGCCGGCTGGCGCACGACCTGGCCGCCGGGGCCGATGCGCAGCATGCCGGTGGCGCCGCCGATACCGGCCTCGGCATTGCGGCTCAGATGTTCAAGGTAGCCGCTCAGCAGCCAGGCATCGAAGCCGAACGCGAACAGCCGCGCCGCGCCGCCGCGCGCGGTCGGCAGGTCGCGCGCGATCGTCGCCTGCGGCGGCAGCGAGCGCGCGCTAGCGCCGGTGGACCAGCTTTCGGTCGGGAACATGATGCCGTCCAGGATCTGGTCTTCCTCCGGCTTGCCGGTGCCTGCGGTCAGCTGCGAGGTGCCCAGGCGCAACCGGCTGCCGAGCCCGGCGACCGACAGCTGGGGGGCGATCACGCGCGCCTGGTTGCCGCGGATCGCCAGGAACACCGCATCCACGCCCGCGCCGGCGGTCACCGCATTGTGGAAGGCGGCGGTCTGGTCGACCGGGGTGTCGCCGACGACCGCGATCGTGCCGACGATGGTGCCGCCGGCCTGGGTCAGACGCGCGCGCAGGGCGTCGACGCTGCGCCGTGCATTGTCGTCGCCATTGCTGAGCACCAGTACATTGCGCGCGTTGCGGCGCAGCAGGTACTGCGCGGCCGCATCGCCTTCGTCCTCCGGCGCCAACGAGAACGCCGCGGCGTTCTGGGGGGGCGTGGTCGCACCGCGGTTGAGCCCGAGCAGCGGCACCGCCGAGGCCGACTGCATGACCGCGTCGACCTCGTCGCGGCCCAGCGGCCCGACGATCTGGTCGGCGCCCTCGGCGATCGCGCGGGCATAGGCCCCGGCGGCGCCGGCCGGCGTGCCGGCGGTGTCGTAGAAGGCCAGTTCCGGCCGCGTGCGGCGCTCGCCGTAGTAGCCGGCCAGCAGGCCGTCCCGGACCGGGCCGGCGGCGGTCGCCAGCGCACCGCTCATCGGCAGCAGCACCGCGAGCTTGCGCGGCGGGCGGTAGCCGTCGGATTCGGCGGGCGGGCGAGCGTCGTCGAACTGCCAGCGGCCCGGCTCGGCGGGGGCGGCGTCGCCGGCCCCTGGGCCGGCGGTGCCGGTCGTGCGCACGGTCGCGCACCCGGCGATCAGCGCCACCAGGGCCACGGCCACCATCGGGCGGGTGGCGCTGCCGGGACGGAGGACGCGCGGGGTCGCGTGCGCGGTCTGGGCCTGGGTTGCTGTCATGTCGCGGTTCCGCTGCGGGATAATGGCCGCATTCTAGCGTTCCGCTGTGGAGACGATGACTGCATCCGCCCGCCCCATGCCCGCGCCGGGCGTCCTGCACGTCGTCGCCACGCCGATCGGCAACCTGGGCGACCTGTCGCCCCGCGCGCAGCAGGTGCTGCGCGAGGTCGATGCGATCTGCGCCGAGGACACCCGGCACACCCGCCAGTTGCTCGGCCATTTCGGCATCGAGCGACCGCTGGTCGCGCTGCACGAGCACAACGAGGACGGGCTGGCGGCGCGCCTGGTGGAGCGCCTGCGCGGCGGCGAGGCCCTGGCGCTGGTCAGCGATGCGGGGACCCCGCTGGTCAGCGATCCGGGTTTCCGACTGGTCGCGGCCGCGCGCGCGGCCGGCCTGCGGGTGTCGCCGGTGCCGGGCCCGAGTGCCTTGATTGCGGCGCTGAGTGCGGCCGGGCTGCCCAGCGACCGGTTCGTGTTCGAAGGGTTTCTGCCGGCGAAGGCGGGCGCGCGGCGCGAACGGCTGCAGGCGCTCGCCGCCGAGCCGCGCACCTTGTTGTTCTACGAGTCCTCGCACCGGATCGACGCAATGCTCGCCGACGCCGTCGCGGCATTCGGTCCCGCGCGCCGCGCGGTGGTCGCCCGCGAACTCACCAAGTTGTTCGAGACCGTGCTCGACGGCGACCTGGCAGCGTTGCACGCGCGCGTCGTCGCCGACGCCGACCAGCGCAAGGGCGAGTTCGTCGTGCTTGTCGAAGGCGCGCCCGCTTCCGAGGATGCAGCACTGGCGGAAGGGCGGCGGCTCTACGCCGCGCTCGCGCGACACTTGCCGCCGTCGACCGCGGCCAAGGTCGCCGCCGAACTCAGCGGCGCGCCGCGCAAGGCGCTCTACGGCCAGGGAACTCAGGACGCCTGAACGGGTCGAATGGCATCCGTCGCAAGGATGCCGATCGCATGTCCCGAGACCTCCGCCGTCTGGCGGCCGTCATGTTCTGTTTCGTGCTGGCCGGTTGTGCCTTCCGCGTGCAGGAATCGCATCTCGTCCGGCCGATGCCGGCGCCGCCGACCGATCTGGACGCGCTGCGTGCCGCCTACCCGGCCCACACCGCGACCGAGACGCGGATCGAGACCGCCGATGGCGCCTCGCTGTACCAACTGCGGTTGCAGCGGCCCGACGCCCGCGCGACGGTGCTGTACTTTGGCGGTAACGGCTATCGCATCGGGTTGCATGCCAAGTTCGCCCTGCGGGCTTACGAGGCATTGCCAGTGGATCTGGTGCTGGTCGATCACCGCGGCTACGGTGGCAGCACCGGGACACCGACCATCGCCGCGCTGCAGGCCGACGCGCTGCAGGTCTACGATGCGCTGCGCACCGAGACCGCGGCGTCGGGCCGGCCGCTGATCGTGCACGGGCAATCGCTGGGCAGTTTTCTTGCCGGCCATGTCGCCGATGCGCGCACGCTCGATGCCGTGATCCTCGAAAGTTCGATGACCACGACCGAGGACTGGGCCGCGGCGATGCGCGCGCGGTCGGGGTTCTGGACGCGGCTGGCAGTGCGCCGCTTCGACATTGCGCCGGCGTTGCGGCAGGCCGGCAACCTCGAGATCGCCAGGCGGCTGGACGAGCCGGTGCTGTTCGTTGTCGGCGAACGCGACGTCGTCACTGCGCCGCGGTTCTCGCAGGCGCTGTACGACGCGACGCCGCTGCCGCCCCAGGACAAGCGCCTGGAGGTCGTGCCCGAGCGCGGCCACAACGACGCGTCGTCCTCGCCCCAGTTCCGCGCCGCGATGCTGGCGCTGCTGGATCGCGTCGAGCGCGATTGAGGGGGGGGGCGCGCAGGTTGCCGGTATGCATGAAACGCGCCGCGTGGCGACGTGCTCCAAGCCGAGGCTGCCACGTTTGGAGTGGCATGCGACAATGCGCGCCGGCGGAGTCGGCCGGACAGTCGCGTCGTCGGCCTTCACTTCGGTGGAGACCGGCGCCGAGGAAAGTCCGGGCTCCACAGGGCACGGTGCCAGGTAACGCCTGGGCGGCGCGAGTCGACGGAAAGTGCAACAGAAAGATACCGCCAGCGGCCCGGTCGTCTCCGGACGGCCAGGTGCGGGCAAGGGTGAAATGGTGCGGTAAGAGCGCACCGCGAGCCTGGTAACAGGCCGGCACGGCAAACCCCACCGGGAGCAAGAC
Source organism: Luteimonas sp. TWI596 (assembly GCF_039674105.1). NCBI lineage: Bacteria > Pseudomonadati > Pseudomonadota > Gammaproteobacteria > Lysobacterales > Lysobacteraceae > Luteimonas > Luteimonas sp. TWI596. Next base: position 31,237 of record NZ_JBDJMU010000022.1, on the reverse strand, counting down.
CAAATAGGGACCTCATGACGCGGCCCGCGTCGGGTCCGGGTAGGTTGCTTGAGCGTATCGGTGACGATGCGCCTAGAGGAATGACTGTCCACGACAGAACCCGGCTTACAGGCCGGCTCCGCCACCTGATCGAAAGCGGCTGATCTCCCCTGCAGCGCAGGGGAGGTCGGCACGTGCTGCGGGCTGGACGGGCTGCGTTGGTCGAGATGCGGCGCGCTCGTCGAGGTCGCGGCGTGATGGAACGCAGTGAGTAGAGAAAGGCCCGATCCTGCGACCGTCCGCCCCCACCCCAGCCCTCCCCCGCATGGCGGGGGAGGGAGCAGGCGTCCGCCCCCGCCCCAGTCCTCCTCCGCAGGTGGGGAGGGCGCAGGCGTCCGCCCCCGCCCCAGTCCTCCTCCGCAGGTGGGGAGGGACCAGGCGTCCGCCCCCACCCCAGTCCTCCTCCGCAGGTGGGGAGGGCGCAGGCGTCTGCCTCCACCCCAGGCCTCCCCCGCAGGCGGGAGAGGGCGCATGGCGGGTTCGCATTGCATGCGAGGTCTCCCTGCAGCGCCGCGTACCGATCACCTCCCCCGCACCGCGGGGGAGGTCGCGCGCGCAGCGCGCGGGTGGGGGCGGGTTGGGGGCGGGGCTCTCGTCGCTTAGGTGAGACAAACGCGACATTTCTGCGCGTCAACCCGTCGCACCCCGGCGGTCGGCCTGCATATGTTGCATTGCAACATGACGATTCCGTAAAGGCCGCGTGACGGTGACGTTCAGGTCCAAAAGTGACGCATTCTCAAAATTTGAGACGAAACAGACGGTTGTGGATAAAGCTTGAACAAGTCTCTGAAGAGTGTCGCAAGTCATTGACGGGACAGGCGAAAAGCGCCGTACAAAGCTGTTGACAACCCGCAGACGCACTCCTAAGGTGGCGACACGTGGGGAAACCTGGGATTTCGTGGTTTTCCGGCGCACAAGCCCGCCGAAGACGGGCGCCACGAGGTAGGACGGACGTGTTCCAGGGCGAAACCGCCATCACCATCGACGACAAGGGCCGACTGGCGATTCCCACCGCCTATCGGGATGTCGTCGCGCGTGAGTGCGACAACCGTCTGGTGCTGACCTACAACCCCTTCGACGCCGGCAGCCTCTACCTCTACCCGTACAAGGTCTGGGAAGGCGTTCGCGACAAGATCAATGCGTTGCCGCGCACCCGCTCCACCAACCGCACCCTCCAGCTCAAGCTGGTCGGTGCGGCGATGGTCGTCGAGCCCGACGGCAACGGCCGCATCGGCATCCCCGCCAGCCAGCGCACGACCGTCGGCATCGAACGCAAGGCGGTGCTGGTGGGCATGGGGGACAAATTCGAACTCTGGAGCGAGCAGGCGCACCAGGCCCAGATCCGGCAGACGCTCAGCGACGCGGACATGGACGGTGACGACCTGGTCGGATTGCAGTTGTGACGGGCGGTGGTGCGGATGCCACGTCCGGCCACCTCCCGGTGTTGTACGCGCAAGTCCTCGAGGGCCTGCGTGTACGTGAAGACGGGCGGTACCTGGACGGCACGTTCGGACGCGGCGGCCACGCTGGCGGCGTCCTCGAACGCCTTGGCCCCGGAGGTCGACTGCTGCTGATGGACAAGGATCCCGACGCGATCGCAGTGGCCCAGGCGCGCTTCGGCGCCGACGCGCGCGTGGCGATCCGCCGCGGCAGCTTCGCTGCGCTCTCCGATTGGGACGCCGTGGTGCAGGCGCCGCTCGACGGCGTGCTGTTCGACCTGGGCGTGTCGTCGCCGCAGCTCGATGTCGCCGATCGCGGCTTCAGCTTCGGCAAGGACGGCCCGCTGGACATGCGCATGGACCCCGACACGGGCGAAAGCGCTGCGCAGTGGCTGGCGCATGCCGCCGAGGCGGAGATCGCCGACGTGCTGTGGACCAATGGCGAGGAGCGCATGAGCCGGCGCATCGCGCGGGCGCTCGTCGCGCGCCGCGCGCAGGCCCCGTTCGAGCGCACCGCGGACCTGGCGGCGGTCATCGCCGCGAACGTGCCGCGCGCCAAGCCCCAGCGCGGCCAGCGCGAGACCCATCCGGCGACGCGCTCGTTCCAGGCGATCCGGATCCACGTCAACCGCGAGCTGGCCGATCTGGAGGCCGGTCTCGATGCCGCGCTCCAGGCGCTGGCGCCGGGCGGACGGCTGGCGGTGATCAGCTTCCATTCGCTCGAGGATCGCATCGTCAAGCGCTTTATCGCGCGCCACGCCAAGGCGCCGGCCGGCAATCGCCGCCTGCCCGAAGCGCAGGCGTTCGTGCCGGTGCTGCGCATCGTCGCCGACGCCACCAAGGCCGACGCCGCCGAGCTGCACGACAACCCGCGCGCGCGCAGCGCCGTGCTGCGCGTGGCCGAGAAGTTGCCGGCCGCCGATGCGGAGGTCGCATGAAGCTGCGCCACCTCGTCGTCGCCCTGCTGCTGGCTGCCAACGTGATCACCGCGATCGGCGTGGTGCACGCACGCCACGACTACCGCCAGCTGTACATCCAGCTGACCCGGCTCGAGCGTGCGCGCGACGAACTCAATGTCGATTTCGGCCGTCTGCAGCTTGAGCAGGCCACCTGGGCGATGAGCAACCGCGTCGACCAGGTCGCACGCGAGCGCCTGGGCATGCGTTTTCCCGAAACCGCCGAGATCGTGGTGGTGCGGCCATGAAGCTCGGCAGGTTCATCAAGGCCGGCGACGGCCACGCCAAGAAGCCGCGCAAGCGCGCGCAGTTCGATCTGCGCCTGCGGCTGATGCTGGTGGGCGGTGCGCTGGGCCTGGGCGCGATGGCGCTGGTCGGTCGCGCGGTCGACCTGCAACTGATCGACAACGCGTTCTACCAGCAGAAGGCCGACGCGCGCTTCCGCCGCGAAATGCCGATTCCGGCTTCGCGCGGCATGATCACCGACCGCAATGGCGAGCCGCTGGCGATTTCCTCGCCGGTCGAATCGCTGTGGATCAATCCCCAGGAACTGAGCAAGCATCCCGACCGCCTGCCGGAACTGGCCGAGGCGACCGGCCTGCCGCTCGAAGAGCTGTCGCGTGCGGTCTCGCAGCGGGCCGACAAGGAGTTCATGTATGTGCCGCGCCATCGCCGGATCAGTCCGTCGACGGCCAAGCGCGTGCTCGATCTGGGCATTCCGGGCGTGTTCTCGCAGCGCGAGTACCGCCGCTTCTACCCGCAGGGCGAGGCAGTCTCGCATGTGCTCGGCTTCACCAATATCGACGACCGCGGCCAGGAAGGCATCGAGCTGGCGTTCGACGACTGGTTGACCGGCACGCCCGGCGCGCAGAACGTGATCCGCGACCGGCACGGTCGCATCGTCGAACACGTGAACCTGGTCCGCGCCGCCGAGCCGGGCAAGGACCTGGTGCTGAGCATCGACCGCCGCATCCAGTTCCTGGCCCATCGCGAGCTGCGGCGCGCGATCGAGGAGACCGGCGCCAGCGCCGGTTCGATCGTCATCCTCGAGGTGGCGACCGGTGAGGTGTTGGCGATGGCCAACCTGCCGACCTACAACAACAACCGCGTCACCGGCGAAAACCGCGACGCGCACCGCAACCGCGCGGTGACCGACCTGCTCGAGCCCGGCTCGACGATGAAGCCGATCACGATCGCCGCGGCGCTGGAGAAGGGCGTCATCACGCCGACCAGCACCTTCAACACCAGCCCGGGCTGGATTCCCAACGGGCGCTTCAAGACCAGCGACTTCCGCAACTACGGCGTGCTCGACACCACCGGCATCATCACCAAGAGCTCCAACGTGGGCTCGGCGATGGTCGTGCACAAGCTCGACAGCCAGTACTTCTATGATTTCGTGCGCAGCTTCGGCTACGGCCGCAGCACCGGCAGCGGCTTCCCCGGCGAGGCCGCTGGCCTGTTCCCGGACCCCGCGCGCTGGAGCGGCACCACCAAGCAGGGCATGTCCTACGGCTATGGCCTGTCGGTGACGCCGATGCAGATCGCGCACGCCTACGCCACGCTGGGCAACCATGGCCGCGCGCTGCCGCCGACCTTCGTCAAGGGCGGGGCCGGCGAGCCGCGTCAGGTGCTGTCGGCGAAGGTCGCCGACGAAGTGGTGCGGATGATGCAGACGGTCACCGAGCCCGGGGGCACGGGCACCCGCGCCGCGATCCTGGGCTACCACGTCGCCGGCAAGTCGGGCACCGCGCGCAAGGCCAGCGGTGGCGGTTACGCCCGGCGGTATCTCGCATTCTTTGCCGGCCTGGTGCCGGTCGCCGATCCCCGTTTCGCGATGGTCGTGGTCATCGACGATCCCGACACCTCCAAGGGCGGCTCGACCTACGGTGGCGGCTACGTGTCCGCGCCGGTGTTCAAGCGCGTCATGGATGGCGCATTGCGGCTGATGGACGTGCCGCCCGACGACATCGAGACCTGGTTGGCCGCGCAGGCCGCCAACGAAGCCAAGCTCGCGCGCGAACAGGGCCGCAGGCCGACGGCCGCGCACGCGGCGACGACGGGGACGCCGCAATGAGCCGCGCGATGCCGTTGTCCGAGCTGCTGCCCGATGTTGCCGCCGTGCCGGCCGACACCGTGATCACCGGCCTGGTGCAGGACAGCCGTGCGCTGCGGCCGGGCGATGCCTTCGTCGCGATCGGCGGTTTCGGCACGCATGGTCTGCATTTCGCTGCCCAGGCCCAGGCCGCGGGCGCCAGCGCCGTGCTGTTCGAGCCGCCGGTCCCGGCCGAGATCGAGACGCTGCCGGCCGATGCGATCGCCGTGGCCGGCCTGCGCGATCGCATGGGCACGATGGCCGATACCTTCCACGGCCAGCCGTCCCAGGCGATGACCATGGTCGGCGTCACCGGCACCAGCGGCAAGACGTCCACGGTGCAGTTGCTGGCGCAGGCGCTGGAGGCATCGGGCACGCGCGCCGGCACGATCGGCACGCTCGGCGCCGGCCTGCACGGTGCCGTCGCCCCGACCGGCTTCACCACGCCGCTGGTGCTGCAGACCCATGCGCTGCTGGCGCAGTTGCGCGACGACGGCGCGCAGGCGGTGGCGATGGAAGTCAGCTCGCACGCGCTCGACCAGGGCCGTGTCGATGCGGTGCACTTCGATGTCGCGGTGTTCACCAATCTCACCCGCGACCACCTCGACTACCACGGCGACATGGCCGGCTACGGCGAGGCCAAGGCGAAGCTGTTCGTGCGCCCCGGCCTCAAGGCCGCGGTGATCAATGTCGACGATCCGTTCGGCGCCACGCTGCCGGCGCGGCTCGATATTGCCGTGCGCGCGATCCGCGTCAGCGCCACCGGCGCGGCCGATGCCGACATCGCCGCGTCCGATGTCGCGCTCGATGCTGACGGCATCGCGTTCTCGCTGCGCATCGGTGGCGAACGGCTCGCGGTGCGCTCGTCGCTGCTGGGCCGCTTCAATGTCGACAACCTGCTGGCCGTCGCTGGCGTGCTTGCCGCGCTCGGCCAGGCGCCGGCGCAGATCGTGCGCGCGCTCGGCGCATTGCAGCCCATCGCCGGCCGCATGAACCGCTTTGGCGGCGGCGACACGCAGCCGCTGGTGGTCGTCGACTACTCGCACAAGCCCGATCCGCTGCAGCAGGCGCTGCAGTCGCTGCGCGGCCACCTGCGCGGCCGGCTGACCTGCGTGTTCGGCTGCGGCGGCGAGCGCGACACCGGCAAGCGCGCGCAGATGGCGGCGATCGCCGAGGCCCATGCCGACCGGGTGATCGTCACCGACGACAATCCGCGCCGCGAGAATGGCGATGCCATCGTCGCCGACATCCTCGCCGGCTTCGAACGCGCCGATACCGTGCGCGTGCAGCGCGATCGCGGCCGCGCGATCGCCCAGGCGATCGCCGAGGCCGTGCCCGGCGACATCGTGCTGATCGCCGGCAAGGGCCACGAGCCCTACCAGGAGATCGACGGCGTGCAGCATCCCTTCGACGACCGACAGGTCGCGCAGGCCGCGCTGGCTGCGCGCGGGACGGAGGGCGCACAATGACGCCGCTGTCACTCACCCGCATCGCCGCGCTGGTCAACGGCCGCCTGCACGGCGCCGACGACGGCGTCGAGATCGAGGCGGTCGTCACCGACACCCGCCGGCTCGAGGCCGCGGACCCGCGCGCGCGGCTGTTCGTGGCGCTGCGCGGCGACAACTTCGACGGCCACGCGCACGTCGCGCGCGCCGCCGAGTTGGGCGTGCGCGCCGCGCTGGTCGCCCGCCCGCTCGATCTGGCGCTGCCGCAGATCGTCGTCGCCGACCCGCAGGTCGCGCTCGGCGCGCTGGCCACCGCGGTCCAGCGTACGCGCGTCGCCCAGATCGTCGCGATCACCGGCAGCAACGGCAAGACCAGCGTCAAGCAGCTGACGGTCGAGATCCTGCGCCGGCATGCCGCGACCTGCTTCAACCCCGGCAACCTCAACAACGAGATCGGCCTGCCGCTGTCGATCCTCGATGCGCCCGAAGACGCAGCGTTCGCGGTCTACGAGATGGGTGCCGGCCAGCCGGGCGACATTGCCTACCTCACGGCGATCGCGCGCCCGCGGATCGCCCTGGTCAACAATGTCGCCCCGGCGCATCTCGAGCGCATGGGCAGCCTGCTGGGCATCGCCGACACCAAGGCCGCGGTCTACGACGCGCTGCCCGCCGACGGCACCGCGGTGATCAATGCCGACGATGCGTTCGCGCCGTACTTCGCGCAGCGCGCCCATGGTCGCCGCCTGCTGCGCTTCGGCATCGAAGCCACGGCGGACGTCGTCGCTCACGCCATCCGTCCCGACGCGGCCTGCACCCGCTTCCAGCTGATCACGCCCGCCGGCGAGGCGCCGGTCGCGCTGCCGCTGGCCGGCCGCCACAACGTGCGCAATGCGCTGGCCGCAGCCTCGATCGCGCTGGCGGCCGGCGTGCCGCTGGCGACGGTCGTCGATGGGCTGCAAGCGGCGCAGGCAGTGTCCGGCCGGCTGGCTCGCCATCGCCTGTCCGGCGGTGCGGCCCTGATCGACGACAGCTACAACGCCAATCCCGGCTCGCTGCATGCCGCCATCGAGACCCTGGCGACCACGCCGGGCACGCGCTGGTTGGTGCTGGGCGACATGCGTGAACTCGGCGCCGACGGCGCCGCGATGCATGCCCAAGCCGGGTTGCGCGCCAAGGCCGCCGGTATCGCCGGGCTCTATGCACTCGGGCCGTTGGCCGCGCACGCGGCGGATGCCTTCGGCGATGACGCGCAGCATTTCGACACCCACGCCGCACTGGCGCAGGCCCTGGTCCGCGACCTGGATGCCAGCGCCGCGGCTCACGACACGCGGTCTTCCACGGACGACCGACCGGCCCTCACGATCCTGGTCAAGGGATCCCGGGGCAGTGCGATGGACCGGACGGTCGCCGCACTGCTCGACGCGCAAGGAACCCACGATGCTGCTTGAACTCGCCCGCTGGCTGCAGGGGTTCGAGGACTTCTTCGGTCTGTTCGAATACCTCACCTTCCGCGGCATCCTGGCGGCACTGACGTCGCTGTCGCTGTCGTTGTGGCTGGGCCCGGCGGTGATCCGCAAGCTGGCGCAGTACAAGGGCGGCCAGCCGATCCGCCAGGACGGACCGCAGACGCACTTCTCCAAGGCCGGCACGCCGACGATGGGCGGCGCGCTGATCCTGATCACCGTGTTGGCGGCCGTGTTGCTGTGGGGCGACCTGCGCAACAAGTACGTGTGGCTGGTGATGGCGGTGATGGTGGCCTTCGGCGCGATCGGCTGGTACGACGACTGGATCAAGATCGTGCACCGCGATCCCAACGGCCTGAAATCCCGCTGGAAGTATCTGCTGCAGTCGGTGTTCGGCCTGGCTGCCGGCCTGTACCTGTACCTGTACGCCGACGTGCCGGCGGCGACCACGTTCTACCTGCCGCTGTTCAAGTCGATCGCGCTGCCGCTGGCCGGCATCAGCTTCGTGGCGATCGCCTATTTCTGGATCGTCGGCTTCTCCAACGCAGTCAATCTCACCGACGGCCTCGATGGTCTGGCGATCATGCCCACGGTGCTGGTCGCCTGCGGCATGGGCGTGTTCGCCTACGCCTCGGGCAACGCGGTGTTCTCCAGCTATCTGCAGATCCCGCAGGTGCCGGGCGCCGGGGAACTGGTGATCATCTGCGCGGCGATCGCCGGGGCGGGGCTGGGCTTTCTGTGGTTCAACACCTATCCGGCGATGGTGTTCATGGGCGACATCGGCGCGCTCGCGCTCGGCGCGGTGCTCGGCACGATGGCGGTGATCGTGCGCCAGGAACTGGTGCTGGTGATCATGGGCGGCATCTTCGTCATCGAGACGCTGTCGGTGATGATCCAGGTGGCCAGCTTCAAGCTGACCGGCAAGCGCGTGTTCCGCATGGCGCCGATCCATCACCACTTCGAGCTCAAGGGCTGGCCCGAGCCGCGGGTGATCGTCCGCTTCTGGATCATCTCGGTGATCCTGGTCCTCGTCGGTCTCGCCACGTTGAAGGTGCGCTGATGGCCCGCGTCCACGACACCGCGCTCCACGAGGCCTTCAGCGCCCGTCAGGCGACCCGGCTCGACGAGATCCACGGGCGGTTCGACCCGTGGCTGGTCGGGATCATGGTCGCGATCGCGACGCTGGGCGTGATCATGGTCGCGTCGAGCTCGATCGCCGTCGGCGAGGACATGGGCGTGGGGCGCTACTACTTCCTCAGCCGCCATTTCATGTTCATTGGCCTAGGGCTGGGTCTGGCGTTCGCGGTGATGCGCACCGAGCTCAAGACCATCGAGAAGTACGACCGCTTCGTGCTGCTGATGTGCGCGGGGCTGCTGCTGCTGGTATTCGTGCCGGGCCTGGGGCGTTCGGTCAACGGTGCGCACCGCTGGATCAACCTGGGCATCTCCAACTTCCAGGTCGTCGAGGCGGTCAAGGTCATCTACATCGTCTGGCTGGCCAGCTACCTGGTGCGTTTCCGCGATGAGGTCAATGCCACCTGGGCCGCGATGCTCAAGCCGATCGGCGTGGCCGTGGTGCTGGTCAGCCTGCTGCTGCTGCAGCCCGACTTCGGCTCGTCGATGCTGCTGCTGGGCGTGACCGCCGGCATGCTGGTGCTCGGCGGCGGCCATCTCAAGCGCATGATGCTGCCGGTGCTGCTGCTGCTGCCGGCGGTGGTCGCGGTCGCGATCATGGAGCCCTACCGGCTGCGCCGCATCACCTCGTTCATGAACCCCTGGGAAGACCAGTTGGGCGCGGGCTACCAGCTCAGCAACGCGCTGATGGCGGTCGGTCGTGGGGAGTTCTCCGGGGTCGGCCTGGGGGCGTCGGTGCAGAAGCTTTCGTACCTGCCCGAGGCGCATACCGACTTCATCTTCTCGGTGCTGGCCGAGGAGCTGGGCTTTGTGGGCGTGTGCCTGGTCGTCGGCCTGTTCGTCGCGCTGGTCGGACGCGCGCTGTGGCTGGGCCTGAAATGCGTAGAGATGCGTCGCCACTTCGCCGGCTACTGCGCGTTCGGCGTCGCGTTGATGATCGGCTTGCAGAGCCTGGTCTCGATCGGCGTGAACCTGGGGCTGCTGCCGACCAAGGGCCTGACGCTGCCGCTGGTGTCCTCGGGCGGCTCGAGCGTGATGATGACCTGCGTGGCGTTCGGCCTGTTGCTGCGCGTGTCCTACGAACTCGACCGCGCCCAGCGCCAGGTCGCTCGGCTGCGCGGCGATGCCGCCGCGCCGGCACCCGCTCCGGCCGATCCGATGCCCCCCACCAATCAACCGCCGCTGCCCGTGTCGCCAGCGACCGCCACGCGCGGCACCAGCCGCCTGCAGCAGCGCGTCGAACCGAGCTTCGGCGGCAGGAGCCCCGCATGATCCGTCGCCTGCACCAGACCCGCGGTCTGTCGAAGGAGGACTTCGCCAAGGTCTTCTCGCGCGTCCATTTCGTCGGCATCGGCGGCACCGGCATGAGCGGCATCGCCGAGGTGCTGGTGACGCTCGGTTACAAGGTCTCCGGCTCGGACACCGCCGACAGCGCGGCGACCCGCCGGCTGGCCCGCCTGGGCGCGACCGTGCATCGGGGGCATGCGGCGGCCAACGTGCTGGGCACCGATTGCATCGTGGTGTCCAGCGCCATCCGTGCCGACAACCCGGAGCTGATGGAGGCGCGCGCCCAGCGCATCCCGATCGTGCCGCGCGCCGAAATGCTCGCCGAGTTGATGCGCTTCCGTCGTGGCATCGCGGTCGCCGGCACCCACGGCAAGACCACGACGACGTCGCTGACCGCCAGCGTGCTCGCCGAGGGCGGCCTGGATCCGACCTTCGTGGTCGGCGGGCAGTTGCTCGCCGCCGGCGCCAACGCCCGGCTGGGCAGCGGCGACTGGCTGGTCGCCGAGGCCGACGAGAGCGATGGCAGTTTCCTGCGGCTCAACCCGCTGGTCGCGATCGTCACCAACATCGACGCCGACCACCTGGAGAACTACGGCGGCGATTTCGCCCGCGTCCAGGATGCTTTCACCGAGTTCCTGCATCGGCTGCCGTTCTACGGGCTGTCGGTGCTGTGCATCGACGATCCCGAAGTCGCCAGGCTCGCGCAGAGCGTGCCGCGGCACATGATGACCTACGGCCTGTCGGACGAAGCGGACGTGCGTGCCGAGAACATCCGCCAGGACGGCGCGGCGATGCAGTTCACGCTGTGCCTGCCGGAGAACGTGCGCGTCGAGGCGCGGCTGGCGCTTCCGGGCCGTCACAACGTGCTCAACGCGCTGGCCGCCGCGGCGGTGGGCTGGCAGCTCGGCGTCGCGCCCGAGGCGATCGTCGCCGCGCTGGGTCGCTTCGAGGGCATCGGCCGCCGCTTCAACCTGCTCGGTGAACTGGTCACGCCGACCGGCGCACGCGTCCAACTGGTCGATGACTACGGCCATCATCCGCGCGAGTTGGCCGCGGTGTTCGCCGCCGCACGCGGCGGCTGGGGCGAACGCAGGTTGGTGGTCGCGTTCCAGCCGCATCGCTACAGCCGCACCCGCGCGCTGTTCGACGATTTTGCCGGCGTGCTGTCGGACGTCGACGCGCTGGTGCTGACCGAGGTCTATCCGGCCGGCGAAGCGCCGATCGCCGGCGCCGATGCCAAGACGCTGGCGCGCGCGATCCGCGCGCGCGGCCGCATCGAGCCGGTCGTCGTCAATGCGGCCGAGGACCTGATCGACGTGCTGCCCGACGTGCTGCGCGATGGCGACCTGTTGCTGATGATGGGCGCCGGCGACATCGGTGCGACCGTCCAGCGGTTGGTCCAGGACGGCTTTGCGGCGGTGCCCGCATGAGCGCGATCCTGCCCGCGCCGCGTGTCACCGACCCGGCCGCGTTCGGCCGTGTCGCCGTGCTGCTCGGCGGCCCTGGCTCGGAGCGCGAGGTCTCGCTGCAGTCCGGGCAGGGCGTGCTCGATGCGTTGCGCTCGCGCGGTGTCGACGCGCACGCGGTCGATGGCGTGCCCGCGCTTGCGCAGGCGATCGTCGCCGGCCGCTACGACCGCGTCTTCAACATCCTGCATGGCGGCGATGGCGAGAACGGCGTGGTACAGGGGCTGCTGGATGCGTTTGGCGTGCCCTACACCGGCTCGCGCGTGCTTGGCTCGGCGCTGACGATGGACAAGATCCGCACCAAGCAGGTGTGGCTGAGCCTGGGGCTGCCGACGCCGCGCTATCGCCGCATCGCGGCCGGTGAGGATGTGCACGCCGCGGCCCGCGAGCTCGGACTGCCGGTCATCGTCAAGCCGTCGAAGGAAGGCTCGAGCGTCGGCGTCAGCCGGGTCTTCGCCGATGCCGACCTCGACGCGGCGGTCGCCCTGGCCGCGCGCTATCCGGGCGAGCTGCTGATGGAGCAGATGATCGAGGGCGACGAGCTCACGGTCGGCATTCTCGATGCCGGGCAGGGCCCGCGCGCGCTGCCGTCGATCCGCATCGTGCCCAAGGGCGCGTGGTACGACTACGAGGCCAAGTATGTCTCCGACGACACCCGGTACCTGTGCCCGGGCCAGGACGGCGACGATGAGGCGCGGATCGGTGCGCTGGCGGTCGAGGCGTTCGTCGCCGCCGGCTGCAGCGGCTGGGGCCGCGTCGACGTGATGCGCGATCGCGCCACCGGTGCGCTGTCTCTGCTGGAGGTCAACACCGCGCCCGGCATGACCAGCCATTCGCTGGTGCCCAAGGCGGCCGCGCAGTTGGGCATGGACTATGCCGCGCTGTGCTGGTGCGTGCTCGAATCGACGCTGATGCCGGAGGCGGCCGCGCGATGAACCAGGCGCTCGCCACCACGACGCGGATCCTGGCCTGGCTGCTGGCGCTGGCGCTGGTGGCGTTGCCGGTCGTCGCCGTGATGCAGGGCTGGATCGGCGCCGAGCGCTGGCCGCTGCGTGTGCTGCGGATCAACGACGGCCTCGAGCAGGTCGATGTCGCCCGTGTGCGCGAAACGGTGCTGCCGCACGCGCAGCGCGGCTTCTTCGCGGTCGATCTGACGCAGGCGCGGCGTGATGTCGCGCGCCTGCCCTGGGTCGCGGGTGTCGAGGTGCGCAAGCACTGGCCCGACGTGCTGGAAGTGCGCATCGGCGAGCATGTCCCGTTCGCGCGCTGGGGCGAGGACCGGCTGCTGTCGACCCGCGGCCGGCTGTTCTCGGCCGAGGGGGTCGAGGTGCCGGACGCGATGCCCCGCTTCGATGGTCCAGACGCGCGCGCCAACGAGGTCGTCGCGCTCTACAACGAGGCGCGCGAGCTGTTCCGGCCGTCGGGCCAGCAGATCGAAGGTGTCGTGCTCGACGCGCGCGGCAGCTGGCTGATCCACCTGTCGAGCGGCACCGAAGTGCTGGTCGGCAGCCAGGAAGCGGTCCCGCGCCTGGCGCGTTTCGCCCGGATGTTGCCGCGGTTGGTCGCCAACCGCGCCGAACCGCTGGCACGCGCCGACCTGCGTTACACCAACGGCTTCGCCCTGGTCTGGGGGACACCGAGCGCCGACACCGAGGCCGCGGGCACCGCGTCGGCATCCGCATCCGGCGGGCTGCCCGCACTGGCGATCCACATGGCGGGCATGCCCGTTCATCACGACTCACGACTCACGAATCACGGCCTCTCATGAACCGCAAAGGCGACAAGACACTCATCGTCGGACTGGACATCGGCACCTCCAAAGTGGTGGCGCTGGTCGGCGAGTACTCGCCCGGCAACCCGATCGAGGTGATCGGGATCGGCAGCCACGAGTCGCGCGGGCTCAAGCGCGGCGTGGTCGTCGATATCGAATCGACGGTGCAGTCGATCCAGCGCGCGGTCGAAGAGGCCGAACTGATGGCCGGCTGCGAGATCCGCTCGGTCTACGCCTCGATCTCCGGCAACCACGTGCAGTGCCGCAACTCGCCGGGCATCGTGCCGATCCGCGACAACGAAGTGACCTGGTCGGACCTCGACCGCGTGCTCGACGCGGCCAAGGCGGTCGCGATCCCGGCCGACCAGAAGATCCTGCATGCGATCCCGCGCGAGTACGTGCTCGACGACTCGCAGGAAGGCATCCGCAACCCGGTCGGCATGACCGGCGTGCGCCTGGAGGTGCATGCGCACCTGGTGGTGTGCGCGCAGTCGGCCGCGGCCAACATCAGCAAGTGCGTGCAGCGCTGCGGCCTGCAGATCGACGACTTGATCCTGTCGTCGCTGGCCTCCAGCACCGCGGTGTTGACCTCTGATGAGCGCGAGCTCGGCGTGGTGCTGGTGGACATGGGCGCGGGCACGACCGATCTGGCGGTGTTCGTGCAGGGCGCGATCTGCCACACCGCATCGCTGCCGATCGCCGGCGACAAGGTCACCGAGGACATCGCGCACATGCTGCGCACGCCGACCCCGGAAGCCGAGCAGATCAAGGTCCGCTACGCCTGCGCACTCGCGCAGTTGGCGACCAGCGAAGAATCGATCCAGGTGCCCAGCGTCGGCGACCGGCCGCCACGGCGGCTGCCGCGCCAATCGCTGGCGCAGGCGGTACAGGCGCGCTACGAGGAAATCTTCGAGATGGTGCAGGCCGAACTGCGCCGCTCGGGCTTCGAGCAGCATGTGCGCGCCGGCATGGTGCTCACAGGCGGCGCGGCGAAGATGGAAGGCGTCGTCGAACTGGCCGAGGAAATGCTGCAGATGCCGGTGCGCGTGGGCATTCCCCAGCACGTCACCGGCCTGGGCGAGGTCGTGGGCAATCCGGTCCACGCCAGCGGCGTGGGCCTGCTGCTGATGGGCAGCCAGATCGAGCACCCCCGACGCCCGGTGATCTCCGCCGGCCGCGCGGGCGGGCTGCTGAAGAAACTCAAGACGTGGTTCAACGGCGAGTTCTGATGAACCCGCCTCGTGCTGCGTGATGAGGAATGGACGGTTGAAACAAACAGCAACAACAAGGGCAAGGGCAGGGCGGCGACGAAGACAGCGGTAACGGCAACGAGCGCATTCGACAACAACATAAATGCCGGATGGCGGTGAGAGATACGGGTTCGGCGCTTTCGAATCACGCATCCCCTTCCACCAATCACGGCTCCAAACCGAGGACAACGGACATGGCACATTTCGAACTGGTCGAGAAGATGGCTCCAAACGCGGTGATCAAGGTCATCGGCGTGGGCGGCGGCGGCGGCAACGCGGTCGCGCACATGGTCAACAACAGCGTCGATGGCGTGGAGTTCATCACCGCCAACACCGACGCGCAGGCAATCAAGAACTGTGGTGCCAAGCTGCAGCTGCAGTTGGGCAGCAGCGTCACCAAGGGCCTGGGCGCAGGCGCCAACCCCGAGGTCGGCCGCCAGGCCGCGCTCGAGGACCGCGAGATCATCATGGATGCGCTGCAGGGCGCCGACATGGTGTTCATCACTGCCGGCATGGGCGGCGGCACCGGCACCGGTGCGGCGCCGGTCGTGGCCCAGCTCGCCAAGGAAATGGGCATCCTGACGGTGGCCGTGGTCACCAAGCCGTTCCCGTTCGAGGGACGCCGGCGCATGCAGGTCGCGCTCAAGGGCATCGAGGAGATGTCGGCGCACTGCGACTCGCTGATCACCATTCCCAATGAGAAGCTGATCACCGTGCTCGGCCGCAACGCCACGATGATCCAGGCCTTCCGCGCCGCCAACGATGTGCTGCTGGGCGCGGTGCAGGGCATCGCCGACCTGATCGTGCGTCCGGGCCTGATCAACGTCGACTTCGCCGACGTGCGCACTGTCATGGCCGAAATGGGCCTGGCGATGATGGGCACGGGCCTGGCCCGCGGCGACGACCGCGCGCAGGCCGCCGCCGAAGCCGCGATCCAGAACCCGCTGCTCGACGACGTCAACCTGGCCGGCGCCAACGGCATCCTGGTCAACATCACTGCCGGCGCCGACTTCACGATGGCCGAGTTCGACGAGGTCGGCCGCACCGTCGAGAACTTCGCCAGCGAAGACGCGACGATCGTCATCGGCACCGTCCTCGACCCGGATATGCAGGACGAAGTCCGCGTGACCGTGGTCGCCACCGGCCTCAACCGGGCGCCGGCGCGCGGCACCGGGCACAACGACAGCGCCGGTCGCGGCAAGCCGCAGGTGCAGCTGATCAGCAACAACCAGCGCGGCGTTCGCGATGGCACCACCGGTTTGCTGATCGACGACGGCGATGCCGTGGCCCCGTACAGCCCGGGTCACAGCATCGCAGCCTCGCTGCGCGGCAATGGCGGTGCGGCGGCGTCGACCGCCTCGCGTCCGGCCGGGCAGGGCGCGGCGCGCAGCGATGCGGGCGATGCGCCGAAGGTCGCCGACTTCGGCAGCGACAGCAGCTACCTGGACATCCCGGCGTTCCTGCGTCGGCAGGCCGACTGAGCGTGTCGATGGCGTCGTCGACTGGCGCTGTACAGGCCGCACCGGCCTGTCGGCGTCGGGCGGACTGACGCCGGTGCCTGTGCCCGCATCGCACGTGTCCGGTGCGGCGGCGCGCAGGGTGTTGTCCTCGCAAGCATTGGCGCGCTGTTGTCCGCAGATCGCCGTTTTGGCCCGCCAGGTACGCCCGGCGGGCCGGTTTGTTGTTCGTCCATCGGCCAGCGCATCGCCTCGGCGCGCAGTCCCGACCCCGGTCCCGCAGGGCCTCGATCGCCTCGGATCGCTTCGTTCAGGTTCAGCGGTCCCCGTGATAATCTCGCCCGGTTGCCTCCCGCGTCTGCGGTCGGCGCTTCTCTCCCCCGGATTCCCGATGCCCCGCCAACGCACCATCAAGAACGTCATCCGCGCAACGGGCGTCGGCCTGCACAGCGGCGAGAAAGTGTTCCTGACCATGCGTCCGGCCGCTCCGGATACCGGCATCGTCTTCCGGCGCGTCGATCTCGACCCGGTGGTTGACATCCCCGCAGAGGGCGGACTCGTCACCGAGACCACGCTGTGTACCGGGCTGAGCCTGGGGACGGCCAACGTGCAGACGGTCGAACACCTGATGTCCGCCCTCGCCGGACTCGGCGTGGACAATCTGTATGTCGAGCTGTCGGCGGCCGAGGTGCCGATCATGGACGGTTCGTCTGGCCCGTTCGTGTTCCTGCTGCAGTCCGCAGGCGTGGTCGAGCAGGCCGCGCCCAAGCGCTTCATTCGGATCCTGGCGCCGATCGAAGTGCGCGAGGGCGACAAAATCGCACGGTTCGAGCCCTACGACGGCTTCCGTCTCGATTTCACCATCGCCTTCGATCATCCGGCCATCCCGCTGGCGCAGTCGCGTGCCGAAGTCGAGTTCTCGACCGAGGCCTACATCCGCGAGGTCAGCCGTGCGCGCACCTTCGGGTTCATGCGCGACCTGGAGTACATGCGCGAGCGCAACCTGGGGCTCGGTGGCTCGATGGACAACGCCATCGTGCTCGACGAGTTCCGCGTGCTCAACGACGACGGCCTGCGCTACGCCAATGAGTTCGTGCGCCACAAGATCCTCGACGCGGTCGGCGACCTGTACCTGGCCGGCCATCCGATCCTGGGCCTGTTCAAGGGCTACAAGTCCGGACACGCGCTGAACAACAAGCTCGTGCGCGCATTGCTCGAGACCCGTTCGGCCTGGGACATCGTCAGCTTTGCCGAAGACGATGCGGCCCCCGTCGTCTATGGCGCCCCGGTCGCTGCCTGAATCGCTCGGCCGCGCCGCGCCCGCCTCTCTGCCTCCCCGCGCTTGTCGACCGGAGGGCGGCCCATCTGCGAATCGACCCCCGGCGCGTCTGCTGCAGGCGTACCGCAGGAATGCGATCGCTTGGGTTCAGCCCGGGCGCCTTCGATAACGATTATTTAACTTTTGCTTTCTGAAAAGTTAGCTTCGTGTTAACGCCCCGTGGGGCGATGCCCGGTAGCATGCCCCCTCTCCTTCACTTGGCCTTGATGCCGATGAAGGGGGGCAGGCGGCACCCATCCAGATCACACCCCTTCGTCCTTGCCGCCTTCCGGCGGTCGGAGCGAGGCCAGTACCGAGCGGAGCGTGTCGCGTGCGACCGCCGACGGCGGGTTGGCCAGCGCACCGCGGGCCTCAGGCGGTGCCGGTCGCAGGGGTTGGGTCGACGTCCTGACGACGATGTCGTCGACATCCAGTCCGATGGAGCGGGCAGCGTCGAGCAGCGTATCGGCCGACAGGCGCAGCCTGGCGTGCCAGATGGGTGAATCGACGAGGAATACCAGCCTGCGGCGATCGACATTGGCCAGCCGCGCATGCGGCGCCAGTGCCGGAGGCAGCAGGGGAACGAGGCGGCGATCCAGTGCGTCGAGCCACATGGCCCGGCGGATCGGATCGGCCGACGTGCCATCCAGCGCCGCGTCCAGCGCGGCGGTCGGGGCTCCGATGCGGGATGGCTTGGATCTGGACCGGAAATCAGACATTGGCACCATGACCGTCAAAACCTTGTTGAATGATATGCGCGGCGTCGCCGCACAGGTGGCCCGCAGGGCCCGCATCCTGGCCCGTCGCCGGCCGGTCTCGATGGCGATCGTGGTCGCTGCGGCCGGCATGTGCGCTGCCGGGGCCATGAATTCGGCCGAGATCGCCCGCCTCCACGACGTGGCCGCTGCCCACGAGCGCAGCCTGGACGAGACCCGTCGCGAGGCGCAGCGCGAAGTCAACGCGCTCGCCGCTCGGCTCGGCGAGCTGCAGGCCCAGGCCAACCGCCTCAACGCGCTCGGCGACCGGCTCGCCCGCGGTGCGGGCATGGAGGACGGCGAGTTCGACTTCGACCGGACCCTCGGTGTCGGCGGACCCGAGCCTGCCCAGGACATGCCGGCGGGCAAGCTGCTCGGCGGCCTGGATGCGCTGGAGGGCGACCTGACCCATTCCGGCCAGCAGCTCTCGGTACTCGAGGCGCTGCTGCTCGACCGCAAGCTTCAGCGCGACGCGCTGCCGTCGCGCTCGCCGGTGAGCCGCAGCTTCGTGACCTCGTCCTATGGGTACCGCGCCGATCCGTTCGGTCGCGGCGGTCAGTTCCACAAGGGCATCGATTTCGACGCGCGCACCGGGGATCCGGTGATGACGGTCGCCGACGGCGTGGTCAGCTATTCGGGCGTGCGCCGTGGCTACGGCAACGTCGTCGAGGTCGACCACGGCAACGGCTACGTCACCCGGTATGCGCACAACTCGCGCAACGTGGTGAAAGTCGGCGATCTGGTCCGCATCGGTGACGAGATCGCCAAGGCCGGGTCGACCGGCCGTTCCACCGGCGCCCACGTGCACTTCGAGGTCTGGGAGAACGGGCAGGTGCAGAACCCGCGCAAGTTCCTTGGTGCCATGGGCGTGAGCCGGCAGTAACCGATTGGGGCGCCCCCCCCGCCCAACCCGCCCCCGCATGCGGGGGAGGGCGGTCAGATGGCCGCGCCGGTAGGCCTGGTTGCCCAACTCGCCCCCGCACGCGGGGGAGGGCGAATGCGCGGCACAGCTGCGCCGATGCTCGCATGCGCGCATGGCGCCACACCTCCGGAGGTCGACGCCGTAGGTGTCGGGTGGGGGCACGGGCTTGGACGGGGCGGGCTGAAGGACGCCGCATCGACCTGTCGCCGCCCCCACCCAACCCTCCCCCGCGTGCGGGGGAGGGTGGTCAGATGGCCGTGCCGGTAGGTCTGGTTGCGCAACTCGCCCCCGCACGCGGGGAGGGCGAATGCGCGGCACAGCCGCTCCGGCGCTCATCGGCGCGCAAGCCGGTGGCTTGCAAACGCGCCTCCTCGTTCCGGCCCTTCGCGGCACAGCCGCTCCGGGCGCTCGCTGGGGCGCAAGGCATGCCTTGCAAACGCCCCCGCTCGTTCCGGCCTGCGCGGCACAGCCGCTCCGGCGCTCGTCGGCGCGCAAGCCAGTGGCTTGCAAACGCGCCTCCTCGCCCCGAGCTACAATGCGCGTTGCCATCAAAGGGCGCCTAGCGCCCTTTTCTGTTTGCGGCTTCTGGGGAATCCGCCTCGGTCCCGCGCTCCGATTCCAGACTTCGGTACTCCAATGCTCAATCGCTTGCTCACCAGTGTCTTCGGCAGTCGCAACGACCGCTTCGTCAAACAGCTCGAGAAGGTCGTCGTCAAGATCAACGCGCTCGAGCCGCAGATGGAGGCGCTGTCCGACGAGGCCCTGCAGGCCAAGACCCCGGAGTTCAAGCAGCGCATCGCCGACGGCGAGACGCTCGACAAATTGCTGCCCGAAGCCTTCGCGGTCTGCCGCGAGGCCAGCAAGCGCGTGCTGGGCATGCGCCCCTACGACGTCCAGCTGATCGGCGGCATGGTGCTGCACATGGGCAAGATCGCCGAAATGCGCACCGGCGAGGGCAAGACCCTGGTCGGCACGCTGCCGACGTATCTCAATGCGCTCGAGGGCAAGGGCGTCCACGTCGTCACCGTCAACGACTACCTGGCTCGCCGCGACGCGGCACAGATGGGCAAGCTCTACAACTGGCTGGGCCTGTCGGTCGGCGTCATCTGGCCGGGCATGCCGCACGGCGAGGCCAAGCGCGAGGCCTACCGCGCCGACATCACCTACGGCACCAACAACGAGTTCGGCTTCGACTACCTGCGCGACAACATGGCGCTGTCGAAGGCCGACCGTTACCAGCGCGCGCTCAATTACGCGATCATCGACGAGGTCGACTCGATCCTGATCGACGAGGCGCGCACGCCGCTCATCATCTCCGGCCCGGCCGACGATTCCCCCGAGCTCTACATCAAGGTTAACCGGATCGTCCCGTCGCTGGTCCGCCAGGAAGCCGAGGACGGCGAAGGCGACTTCTGGGTCGATGAGAAGGCCAAGCAGGTCCACCTCTCGGAGGAAGGCCAGGAACATGCCGAAGCGCTGCTGCGCGGCGCGGGCATCCTCGGCGAGGACGAAAGCCTCTACGCGCCGCAGAACATCCACGTCGTGCATCACCTCAACGCCGGGTTGCGCGCGCACGCGATCTACCAGCGCGACGACCACTACATCGTCCGCGACGGCGAAGTCGTTATCGTCGACGAATTCACCGGCCGTACCCTGCCGGGCCGCCGCTGGTCGGATGGCCTGCACCAGGCGGTCGAAGCGAAGGAAGGGGTGCCGGTCCAGCGCGAGAACCAGACGCTGGCCAGCATCACCTTCCAGAACCTGTTCCGCATGTACGGCAAGCTCTCGGGCATGACCGGTACGGCCGACACCGAAGCTTTCGAGTTCGAGAGCATCTACGGCCTGGAGGTCGTGGTGATCCCGACCCATCGCCCGATGATCCGCAAGGATGCGCCGGATGCCGTGTTCCTCAACCGCGCCGGCAAATACCGCGCCGTTGCGCGCGAGATCCAGGCCTCGCACGAACGCGGACAGCCCGTGCTGGTCGGTACGACCTCGATCGAGGTCTCCGAGCTGCTCAGCGAGCACCTGCGCAAGGAAGGCATCGCGCATGAAGTGCTCAACGCCAAGCAGCACGAGCGCGAAGCGCAGATCGTCGCCCAGGCCGGCCGCCCGGGCGCGGTGACCATCGCCACCAACATGGCCGGCCGCGGTACCGACATCGTGCTCGGTGGCTCGCTCGAGACCGAGCTCGCGCTGCTCGAGGCCGAGTCCGGCGTGCCGGTCGACGACGCCACCAAGGCGCGCCTGCGCGCGGAGTGGCAGCAGCGCCATGACGCCGTCGTCGCTGCCGGCGGCCTGCACATCATCGGCACCGAGCGCCACGAATCGCGGCGTATCGACAACCAGCTGCGCGGCCGCTCCGGTCGCCAGGGCGACCCGGGGTCGTCGCGCTTCTACCTGTCGCTCGAAGACAACCTGATGCGCATCTTCGCCGCCGACTGGGTGCAGAAGGTCATGGCGCGCATGGGGCTGCAGGAAGACGACATCATCGAAAGCCCGTTGGTGACCCGCCAGATCGCCAACGCGCAGCGCAAGGTCGAGGCGCACAACTTCGACATCCGCAAGAACCTGCTCGACTTCGACGACGTCAACAACGACCAGCGCAAGGTCATCTACGGCCAGCGCGACGAACTGCTGGACGCCGAAAGCGTCAAAGAGAACGTCGACGGCATCCGCGCCGACGTCGTTGCCGGCATCGTCGGCCGCTATGTGCCGCCGCAGTCGATCGACGAGCAGTGGGACCTGCCGGGCCTGGAGGCCGAGATCGAGCGTGAGTTCGGCCTGCGCCTGGAACTGGTGTCGATGGCCAAGGCGCGCGACGAGCTCGACGCCGAGCAGATCGCCGAACACGTGCAGCAGTCGGTCGATGCGCTGTTCGCGGACAAGGAGACGCAGCTGGGCGGCGAGACGATGCGCATGCTCGAAAAGCACATCATGCTCAACGTGCTCGACCAGGGCTGGAAGGAGCACCTGGCCCGCATGGACTACCTGCGGCAGGGCATCCACCTGCGCGGCTACGCGCAGAAGCAGCCCAAGCAGGAGTACAAGCGCGAGGCGTTCGAGTTGTTCTCCGAAATGCTCGACAAGGTCAAGCACGAAGTCGTGACCATGCTCGCACGCGTGCGTGTGCGCAGCGAGGACGAGATCGCTGCGCTCGAGGAAGAGGAACGTCGCCAGGTCGAGGCCAAGCTCAACCAGGCTCAGTTCCAGCACGCCGACGCCGGTGGCTACGGTGCCGACGAGGAAGCCGAGGACGTGCGGGCCGCCCAGGCCGCCGCTGCCGGTCCGCAGGCGCAGATCGTCCGCGACGGCGCCAAGGTCGGCCGCAACGATCCCTGCCCCTGCGGCAGCGGCAAGAAGTACAAGCACTGCCACGGTCAGCTGAGCTGATCCGTCAGGCCCGCCATCGCGGGGCCGATGCGCAACGTCCGGGCCGGACGTGACGTCCGGCGATCGGCGCCTCGCAGCGGCGGGCGATGCCCCGGCTGATGCGCATGGTGGCCGGTCGATCGCGGCGTGGCCTCATCCGCCTGCGTGCCGGCGGTCTTTGTGGGCGTCGCAGCTGACGCGCTGCCGGCCGTACCGGTCGTCCCGACCGCTTGGCAAGCCGCCGTCGCCTGCCTAATCTCGACCCCTTGTCCGCCGAATCCGCCAGGCATGAGCGAGCGCGTCGTCGAAGTCGTTGCTGGGATCATCACCGACAAGCGCGGCCGCATCTTGCTGTCCCGGCGCACGCCGGGCCGTGACATGCCGGGCTTGTGGGAGTTTCCCGGCGGCAAATGCGAGCCGGGCGAGACGCCGGAAGCGGCGCTGGCGCGCGAGCTCGACGAGGAGCTGGGCATCCAGGTCGTCGTCGGCGCGCCGCTGATGGTGGTGCCCCAGCGCTATCCCAGCAAGCGGTTGCGGCTCGACGTCCGCCACGTGGCCCAGTGGCACGGCAGTCCCAAGGGGCGCGAAGGTCAGGCCTTAACCTGGGTCGCGCCCGACAAGCTCGGCCGCTACTCAATGCCGCCTGCCGACCTGCCTGTGGTGGCCGCCCTGCAGGCCCCCGATCGCTACCTCGTCACCCCACCGCCGGGCGACGATGACGCCGCCTGGTTACGCAGCCTGGACGACGCCCTGCGCAGCGGCATCGGCCGCGTGCAACTGCGCCTGCCCGGCATCGCCCCGGACCGGCAGGCGAGTTTGCTCGCCGAGGCTGCCGCGCGCTGCCGCCGCCGCGGCGCGGAACTGTTGTTCAATGGGGCGCCGGCCTTGGCGCAGGCCGCGGGCGTCGGCCTGCATCTCAAGGCCGCCGCGCTGCGCGAACATGCGCAACGGCCGCTCGCCGCCGGTCTGCCGCTCGCGGCCTCCTGCCACGACGCCGACGATCTCGCCCATGCCGCGCGCCTGGCCTGCGACTTCGTCGTGCTGGGCCCGGTGTCGGAGACCGCCAGCCATCCCGGCCAGCCCGGCATCGGCTGGCCGGCCTTCGCCAGCCTGCGCGAACACAGTGCGCTGCCGATCTACGCCATCGGCGGAATGACCCCCTCCGACATCGAGACCGCCCGGCGCCACGGCGCCCAAGGCATCGCCGCGATCCGCAGCCTCTGGCCAGGCATCGCGTGAGAAGCGGCCCCCATCCCAACCTTCCGCCCATGAAGGGCGCAATGCCCCGCGTGCGGGGGAAGGCGCTAAGCAGTATCCGCGCAGGTGAGGTTTGGCCGCGCGCTGCGTACTGGAGTCGCCTCCCTCGCGTGCGGGGGAAGGCGCAAAGCAGTACTCGCGCGGGTGAAGTTTGTCCGCGCGCTGCGTACTGGAGTCGCCTCCCCCGCGTGCGGGGGAGGCCGGCGCCCTGTGCGCCGGGTGGGGGCGGGGCGTGTCGCGGAAAAGCGCCCCCATCCCAACCTTCCGCCCGTGAAGGGCGCAATGCCCCGCGGGCGGGGGAAGGCGCAAAGCAGTATCCGCGCAGGGGAGGTTTGGCCGCGCGCGGCGTACTGGAGTCGCCTCCCCCGCGTGCGGGGGAGGCCGGCGCCCTCGGCGCCGGGTGGGGGCAGGTGGGTCGCGGCGACCCTCACAGCGCCAAGCACGACCGAGCGATGATCAGTCTGCCGCCAATCCCTCCGCACGCGCCGCGGCGAGTGCGCGATAGCGGGTGTCGAGGTCGCCGATGCGCGTGTCCAGTTCGGCCAGGCTGCCGTCGTTGACGATGATGTCGTCGGCGATGGCCAGGCGGGCGTCGCGGGTGGCCTGGGTGGCGATCATTTTCTGGGCCAAGGCCTCGTCGATGCCGTCGCGGCGGAGCAGGCGGGCCAGTTGGACCGCCACCGGCACGTCGATCACCAGCACGCGGTGGAGCCAGGGATAATGGACGCGCCCACCCTCGGCCAGCAGCGGGATCGCGGCGACGGCGTATGGCCCTGTCGCGGCGTCGCAGGTGGCGCGCAGGGCAAGGCGGATGCGCGGATGGAGGATCGCCTCCAGGCGCGCGCGGGCGTCGGGGTCGGCGAAGATCCGTCGCCGCATCGCGGCGCGATCGAGGCTGCCGTCAGCGGCCAGGGCGTCGGTGCCGAAGGCCGCCACCACTTCGGCCAGGCCTTCGCTGCCGCGGGCGACAGCCGCGTGCGCCGCGACGTCGGCGTCGGCGACGACGATGCCGCGCGCTTCGAACGCCGCCGTGGCCGCGGACTTGCCCGAGGCGATGCCGCCGGTGAGACCGATGACCAGCGCGACCATCTTGGCGGTGCGCTACTGCAGGCCGGACACGCGCAGGTAGAACGCGGTCAGGTCCTGGCCCCACATGAAGGTCACCCAGCCGGCAACGGCCAGGTACGGCCCGAACGGAATCGGCGTGGCCCGGTCGCGTCCGCGGACCGCAAGGATGATCGAGCCGACGATCGCCCCGGTCACCGCCGACAGCAGGATGATCGGCAGCAGTCCAGCCAAGCCACACCAAGCGCCGAGGGCGGCCAGCAGCTTGAAGTCGCCGTGGCCCATGCCCTCCTTGCCGGTGGCCTGCTTGAACAGCCACCACACCGACCAGAGGCTGGCGTAGCCGACCACCGCCCCCAGCAGCGCGGGCTTGGCCGGCATGTACAGGTTGTCGAGGCTGGCGATGAGTCCCAGCCACATCAACGGCAACGTCAACGAGTCGGGCAGCAGTTGCGTGCGCGCATCGATGCCCGACAACGCGACCAGGAAGCCGGTCAGCACCAGCGCGCCGAAGCCTTGCCAGCCGAAGCCGAACCGCCACACGCAGGCCGCGAACAGCAGCATCGTCAGCAGCTCGATCGCCGGGTACTGGACCGAGATCGGCGCCTTGCAGCTGCGGCAGCGCCCGCGCAGCGCCAGCCAGCTGACCACCGGGATGTTCTCGTACCACGACAACTGGTGCCCGCAATGCGGGCAGTGGGAGCGTTCGACGACGATCCCCGGCGGCGGCGGGTCGTAGAGGTCGGGTTCGCCGAGAATCTCGCGGCTGTCGCGCTTCCACTGCCATTCCAGGCGTCGCGGCAACCGCAGGATCACCACGTTGAGAAAGCTGCCCACCAGCAGGCCGAGGCCGGCGGCGAGGGGATAGCCCAGGGCCGGGTTGTGATCGAGAAACGCCATGGGTCAGCCGGTCGCCGCCATTGCGAGCTTGAAGATCGGCAGGTACATCGCGATCACGATCGCGCCGACCAGGGTGCCGATGATGACCATCACGAACGGTTCGATCAGGCTCGAGATCGCATCGACAGCGTTGTTGACCTCTTCTTCGTAGAATTCGGCCACCTTGAACAGCATCGTGTCCAGCGCCCCTGCCTCCTCGCCGATCGCGGTCATCTGCACCACCATGTGCGGGAACAATGCGGTCTGCCGCATCGCCATGTTGAGTTGGTAGCCCACGGCCACGTCGTCGCGCATGCGCAGCACCGCGTGCTCGTAGACCGAACTGCCGGTCGCGCCGGACACCGAGTCCAGCGCCTCGACCAGCGGCACGCCGGCCTTGAAGGTCACGCCCAGCGTGCGCGCAAAGCGCGCGATCGACGAGTTGTGCAGCACCCGGCCGACCACCGGCAGGCGCAGCAGCGTGCGGTCCACTCCGTGCTGCAGCGCCGGGGAGCGCTTGAACGCGAACATGAAGCCGAACGCGGACGCGAACACGACGATCGCGATCAGCCACCACCACTTCACCATGATCGCCGAGATCCCGAACACCAGTTCGGTGAACGCAGGCAAGTCGGTGCCGAAGCTTTCGAAGGTCTCGCGGAAGGTCGGGACGACGAACACCATCAGGATCGCGCAGACCAGGATCGCTACCCCGATGATCGCGACCGGATAGAACAGCGCCTTCTTGATCTTGCCCTTGATCGACTCGATGCTCTCCTTGTACGAGGCGATCGTGTCGAGCACGGTTTCCAGCGCGCCGGCCGACTCGCCTGCGCGCACCAGGTTGCGGTAGAGCTCGTCGAACTGCACCGGATACTTGCTCAGCGCCTCGAAGATCGACGCGCCGCCCTCGATGTCGACGCGGATGCCGTCGACCATCTGCTTCATGCGCGGGTTCTTCTGGCCGTTGCCGATGATCTCCAGCGCCTGCACCACCGGTACGCCCGACTTCATCATCGTGGCGGTCTGCCGGCTGAAGATCGCGATGTCGCGTGCAGAGATCGACTTGCCTGCACCGCCGAACAGCGGCTGGCGCTTGGGCTGCACCAGCGTCGGCTGGATACCCTGGCGACGCAGCTCGGCGCGCAGCAGGTTCGCGCTCTTGGATTGCTGCTCGCCCTTCATCTTGACGCCGCGCCGGTCCGTGCCTTCCCAGGCAAACAGGCGCAGCGTCGCCCCGGCCTGTGCCGGCGTCGCGTTCGAAGCGCGGACAGTCTTGCGGGCCGCGGTACGTGAGGTCGACATGGAACGTTCCCCAGGGGTCGGCGTGTCCCTCGCCGGACGGATGGCCGCATGGTAGCGAAAACCGGCCCCAGGCGCTCGACGCCGCGGGGCTCCGGCGGGGGATCAGTCCTTGGTGACGCGGTTGATCTCGGCCAGGCTGGTCAGGCCCTGGCGGGCCTTCTCCAGCGCCGACTGGCGCAGGTCCTTGACCCCGGCGCGCTGCGCGGCCTCCGCGATCTGCATCGCGTTGCCGCCCTGCAGCACGATGGTCTGGATCTGCTCGCTCATCGGCATCACCTGGTACACGCCCACGCGTCCGCGGTAGCCGTTGGTGCATTCGTCGCAGCCGACCGGCTCGTAGATTTCCACACCGGCGCGGACCTGCTCTTCGGTGAAGCCCTCGGTGAGCAGTGCATGGTCGGGCAGCACGACGCGCTGCTTGCAACGCGGGCACAGCCGCCGTGCCAGCCGCTGGGCGATCACCAGCGTGACCGAACTGACGATGTTGTAGGGCGCGATGCCCATGTTCATCAGGCGCGCGATCGTCTGCGGCGCATCGTTGGTGTGCAGCGTCGAGAGCACCATGTGGCCGGTCTGCGCGGCCTTGATGCCGATTTCCGCCGTTTCCAGGTCGCGGATCTCGCCGACCATGATCACGTCGGGGTCCTGACGCAGGAACGCGCGCAGCGCCGCGGCGAACGTCATGCCCCGGCGCTCGTTCTGCTGCACCTGGTTCACGCCCGGCAAGCGGATCTCGACCGGGTCCTCGACCGTGGAGATGTTGCGGGTCTCGTCGTTGAGGATGCCCAGCGCCGTATACAGCGAGACCGTCTTGCCCGAGCCTGTCGGACCGGTGACCAGCACCATGCCGTAGGGCTTGTGGATCGCGTCGAGGAACAGCTTCTGCTGGTCCGGCTCGTAGCCCAGCTTGTCGATGCCCAGCTTTGCGGCGCTGGCATCGAGGATGCGCAGCACCACTTTCTCGCCGAACAGCGTCGGCAGTGTGCTCACGCGGAAATCGATCTGTCGCGTCTTGGACAGGTTCAACTTGATGCGTCCGTCCTGCGGCGCCCGCTTCTCGGCGATGTCGAGCTGCGCCATGACCTTCAGGCGCGCGGCGATGCGCTGGTTGAGCTTGACCGGCACCTTGGCCGCCAGCTTGAGCATGCCGTCGACGCGCAGCCGCACGCGGTAGTCGGTCTCGTAGGGTTCGAAATGGATGTCCGAAGCGCCGCGCTTGATCGCGTCGACCAGCACCTTGTTGACGAAGCGCACGATCGGCGCATCGTCCTTGCCGTCGACGACGTTCTCGATCCGGCCGCCGTCCTCGTCGTTGCCCACGTCCAGGCTTTCGAGGCCTTCGGCATCGTCCAGCGCGCCGGCCAGCGAATCCGAACTCGACAGCCACAACTCCAAGGTGCGGCGGATGCTGTCCTCATCGATCAGGATCGGTTCGACCGTGAGGTTGGTCTGGAACTTGATGTCGTCCAGCGCCAGGGTGTTGGTCGGATCGGCGGTGCCCACGAACAGCCGCGGGCCGCGCTGGAACAGCGGCAGCACCGCATGCTTGTTGAGCAGCTCTTCGCTGACCAGCTTGACCGCACTCGCCTGCGGTGCCATCGCCGCCGGGTCGAACAGCGGCATGCCGAACTCCACCGACAACGCCGCCGCCATCTGCGCAGCGCTGACCAGCTTGTGTTCGCGCAGGTAGCCTGCGACATTGCGTCGCGCCGCGGTCGCCTTGTCCAGCGCCTCGCGCGCCGCTGCCTCGTCCAGGGCACCGTCCATGACCAAGCGGCGGGCGATGCCGGTGATGCCGACGAGATTGGGGCCGGATTGGACGCTCATCTGATCGCTCTGCGGTGGACGCGGGCACTCTACTGCAACCGGCGTCGCGACGGCGCATCGCGGCCCAACAAGCCCCTCGGCGATCGGCAATGCCGATGCGTATGAATGAGGCTTCGCCGCCAGAACCGGGGTCAGAGCGCAATTTCGCCTGGCGAAATTGCACTCTGACCCCGGTTCTGGCGGTGGCTAGCGCTGATCGCGCAACGACCGGTCGGTGTTTCCGAGTAGTCGGCGCCGGCCCCAAACCCCGAATGCGGACGCCAGCATCGCCGGCAGCGCGAGCAGGACGGCATACACCGCGCCGGCTGCCAGCAGGGGGCCGATGCCCGACACCGCGATCACCACGGGCAGCTGCGCGAGCATGACGACCGCGCCCCAGACCCACCCACGCACCGGGAACGCGATGCCGAGTGCCAGCGACAACAGCAGCGCTGCAGGACAGGCGAGGGTCCAGTAGCGGGCCGCATCCCACGGCTCGATACCGCCCGACGACAGCGACACAGCACTCCAGAGCGCAAGGCCGGCGATCGCGGCGATCGACAGGGCGAGCCAGAAAGATCTCATCGGTGGCGGCTCCAGCGCATCGGCTCTCAAGATCGACGGACAGCATACCGAGCGTTCTGATCCGAGAAGTCAATGCTCGACATTGCGAGGCGTGAGAGAACGGTGCGAAGACCGCCATCATCCGCACGCAAGACACCGGAGTGCAGAAGGGGCTACGGGTGCATGGCGGTGCGCCATCATCGCGATGACGATCAAATCAAGCCAGGTCAGCCGTTTCATCTCAGTCGCCCTGTCGGTTGCTGCGACCGGGCGCCGGACGGCGTCCGGGTGATTCGAACATGCGCTCGTAGGGTGGGGTGGATTTGCTGTCGCTTAGCGTTTGGGCCGGATGTGGTGGATCAGGCCCAGCGCATGGGTGACCGCATGCGCTGGACCGAGGTCTAAGGCTCACCCATCGGCTCCGACGGTCGCAGGGGCTGCACTGAACACATCGTGGTGCAGCCCGCCTTCCTCGGTGCGGTCTCAGGTGTTGTCGGTGAGCGTGGCGTCGGGACCATGCGCCTTGACCGATGCGATCCCCGCATCCCGCCCTGCGGACGAGGTATAGGTCTCACTGGTGCCGATGGGTTCGCCATTCGATGCTTTCAGAACGAAATAGAATTGACCGTTGGCCGCAGTCCGCTTCTCGTAGCGGGCATCGATAGGTGAGTTGTTGCGGACTGACGTGATACCGCCGAGCGCGTTCGCCTTGGTTGTGTAACGCTCGCTGCTGAGAATGGGCTCGCCGTTCGATGCTTTGAGAACGAAGTGGTACTGGTCCCCGGATCGCGACAGCACATAGCGTCCCGCCATGATGATCTCCATCTGCGCCGGATCAGCCCGGCGAGCGAGTATTGCGCTGGAGATCACAATTTTGGTTCGGGAAAGCGCGCGTCCTGATGTAGGAAAATTCCTAGGCCGTTCAGGAAGAGGTGGGGTGAGTTGGGCGTTGCAAAGCCTTGCAACGCGCCATCAAATGAGCGGTGTTGGAGCTTATGGGCGAAAGTTAAGAGCGGGGTTTATTTTCTTGTCTCAAAGCGCGATGGATTCGTGGGAGAATGCCGTGAGCAGTTATCCATGCGCAGTAATCCTGGTACGCGGGGTCTCGGGCAAGATGCCTTTCCTCGGTTTTTGCGCGGATGAGGTAAACGAAATTGATCGCGAGAAGCGCGATGCAGTGCCAGACTGCGGTCGTTGCGCCAGAGGATGGAATGAATGGGACTGATATCAGCCACCAAGAAATGTTCTTGCTTATATAGGCCGGATGCTTTGTGAATCTATAGGGGCCGCTGGTGATTATTCCTCTATTCGTCAGATTGCTGAATCTGATGCCAAACGATATTGTTGAAAGTGTATATATGGCCGTGAGCGTAATTATCGCTAGTGCCCACAGATAATATGTTGGGTGGCTGGTGGATAGCCAATTATTCCATGTGAATCCATCGCTGTATCTGAGTCCGGCCGATTGTAGCCATATGAAAATCGGCGGGTAACAGGAGAGTGCAGCGCTCCACCCGATCCAGCTCGAATTGCTCGAGCGTATATGGGCGTCGAGTCTTCGTGATGTCGAAATATAACCAACGGTACCGAATATCGTATCTATCAGGTAAAAGGTCGCAATCGACAGCGGGAACCAAGATGTGGCCAGGGCTTGATTGGAGATGCTGAAGGTGTCTGACCAGTTGTAAGCGAAGCTCACCATCAAAGGAAGGAAGAACGCTTTGACAGCTTGATCTCTGATTTCAGAAACAGGGATATCCCTGATCTTTCGGCTCAGGAGTGCCCATCTTCCGAGGATTTCGATCCCGCATGGATCTGTGCTTGTAGTTCGAAAAATGTAAAGCGCTGCGCAGAGCGCGAGTGCTGGCCATATCGTGAAAACGGCGTCCCAAAAGCCGGATATGACGGATGGTTGCGAGGCCGGAAGGATATTGAGCATCACTGCCCAGATTGCAGCCATCGCCATCAGGCCTGCTGCCCTGTGCCTTCTGCGCGCACGGGCATCTTGCTTGACTAATGCTGCCGGACAAGTCGTCGGAGAATGGCGGCGCCATTCCAGCCACCACATTGGAGCGCCAGTGCAGAGGGCGGTCTCAAGAATCAAGTGCAACACGTGATTTGAAGTCGATGATTTCCCTCTCCATCACCTGGGCTGGTGTTGCCCAGCCGAGCGTCTTGCGCGGTCGCCCGTTCAT